>DBFOUY010000088.1:0-11390 GCA_048365975.1 Eubacterium sp. | reverse complement strand
TATGAATACCTTTAAATTAAAGATTATAGCTTCTAACAAAACCTTTTTTGATGATGAGGCTCAGCAGCTTGTTGTTCCGCTTGTTGACGGTGGAAGTCAGGGATTTCTTGCAAGGCACGAAAACTGTGTTGTTCCTATAGATTCAGGTGAAATGAAAATTACCGATTCACAGGGAAATGAAATTTCTGCTTATGTGGGCAACGGTTTTCTTGAGTTTCTTGATAACACAGCAATTCTTGTGTGCATTTCAGCAGAGCTTCCTGAAGAAATTGACGTCAGGCGTGCGCAGGAGGCAAAGGAAAGAGCCGAGGAGGATATGCGCTTTAAGCAGTCTCAGCTTGAGTATTATCATTCACAGGCTAATCTTGCAAGAGCAATGGACAGACTCAAAATTAAAAATCGTCATAATATATAAAAAAACGGATGTCGATCGACATCCGTTTTCTTTTGTCAGATACTGGTTATTTTTTTAGATAATTTTGAAATTAAACTATTATAATGAATTATTCTTTTCAACAGTTCTATAATCACTGATATACCGAGAGAAACACCTAATAACACAAGTGCAATCAACCAAAAATACTTGAATCCGTATATAAAGTCTCCGAAAAAAACATATCTGAAAAATGTATGAACAAGGAATATATTCATAGAATGTTTGCCTGAAAATTCAAGAATCGTTTTTATAGAAATAATCATTTTTTATCAATGTGGGTATGGCATTTAGTGAATGTCATTTTATAAGAAATAATACAGTATAATATAAGCGTAATACAATTATTTTATTTGGAGATTAAAATGATGAACGCTGAAAATATTGTAGATGCTCTTATCGAATTAAGAAATGCAAGAAACTGGACAAATTATAAGGTTGCAGTAAAAAGCAATTTGCCTGCAAGCACAATAGCAAATGTTTTTAATAAAAGAACAATGCCTCAACTTGATACTTTTTTAGCAATATGTGGAGGATTTGAAATAACACCCACTCAATTTTTTGCAAATAGTATAAAATATGATGGTTTGACAGAGGGTGAAAATGAGATATTAAGACTATGGAAAAGAATTAGTCCTGAAAGACAATCATTGCTGAAAAATCTCTTATATTTGCTATATCAATGAAACATACAATAACAAACAATCAATACTTTCAATATGCCCAGTGTTTTATGCTAATGAATACTTTTCACAGTATTCCTCAAAGGTTTCCATAAAGGATGAGCTTGTGCTTTTTATTCCTTTTGAATACTGATGAATACGATAGCTTTTATGTGACAGCTCAATAATGCACATAGCAAGATTTGAGCAGTGGTCTGCAATTCTTTCAAATGAATTAATTATATCAAAAAACAGTATTCCGTTTTCAATACTGCATTCTGTATTTTCCATACGCTTTGAATGTCGTGCTTTAATCTGTACCTTTAGGTTATCAATTACCTGCTCAAGGGGTTCAATTCTGTTCGCCACTTCCACGTCGTTGTTAATGAAAGCTGTTATCGAATTTTCGGCAATTTCACTGACAGCAAGTCCCATTATTTCAAGCTCCTTGTATGCTTCATCACTGAAATGGATTTTACTTTTGTGCATCTTCTGTTTAACTCTCAGTATGTTATATGCATAGTCACCGATTCGTTCAAAATTGCCTATGGCGTGTGAAAGCATTGAAAGCCTTACAGAATTACTCAGTGTCAGTTCACCTGCACTTATTTTCAAAAGATAAGTTTCAAGCTCATCCTCATATTTATCAAGGAGCTTTTCGTTTTCGGATATTTTATTGCTTTTTGAGGATGAATATTTTTTTAATATATTCAGTGACAGTATTGTGTTTTCAAGAGCAGTATTTGCCATTGTGTCGCACTGTTCCTTAGCTTTGTCAATAGCATATGCACTTGACAGAACGAATTTTTCATCTATAAGTCCACTGTTTTCATCCTTGCCGTTGGGAATAATAATACAAGCCAGCTTTTCGAGCCATTTGCCAAAGGGGAACAGCAACACTGTTGAAAATACATTGAACAGCGTATGAATTGCGGCTATACTGCCTGCATTAATACTTTCCTCAAACATCGGCAGCCTTAAAATACCTTTTACTGAGTAAAAAATAATCATAGCAGCCGCAACGCCGAGGCTGTTGAATATAAGATGAATAACTGCTGTTCTTTTTCCGTTTTTGCTTGTGCCTACTGATGATATAAGTGCTGTAATGCAAGTACCTATATTCTGACCGAGTATTATTGGAAATGCAGACGAAACTGTTATTGAGCCTGTTACGGCAAGTGCCTGAAGTATTCCCACTGATGCTGAGGAACTTTGTATAACTGCTGTTAATAACGCACCTGCAAGAATGCCGAGCAAAGGATTTGAAAACATTGTAAGAATGCCTGTGAACTGCGGTACATCTTTAAGAGGTTCAACGGCTGCACTCATATAATTCATACCAAACATAAGGGTCGAAAAACCCAGCATAATTGCACCGATATTTTTTCTTTTATCACTTTTCTTTGATAACAGCAGAAATACACCGATTATTGCTATAACCGGAGCAAAGGATGACGGCTTAAGCAGCTTTATAAATATGTTAGAGCCTTCAATTCCTGTCAGTGAAAGCAGCCAGCTTGTGATAGTCGTTCCGATATTAGCACCCATAATTATTCCGACAACCTGGTGCAGTGTCATAATTTTTGAATTAACAAAGCCTACCGCCATAACTGTTACAGCTGATGAGCTTTGAATTACAGCTGTTACACCTGCTCCAAGAAGCAAGCCCTTGAATCTGTTGCTTGTCATTTTTTCAAGCATTGTTTCAAGCTTTCCTCCGCTGAGCTTTTCAAGCGAAGTGCCCATATAATTCATTCCGTAAAGAAAGAGTGCAAGTCCGCCTATAAATTGCAGTAAATCAAATATTGTCATTTTTATCACCTCGGCTATATTCTAATTATTTACAATTAAGCGGCTGTTTAGAAATGGTAAAACTTGCGTAAAAAAATTTGCACAATGTAAAAAGCAGATTAACAAATAAAAGCTTTTGTTAATCTGCTTAACTTATATTTTACTTTTTATTTTTAAGGCTATTGACAGCAGGGCAGAAAGCATACCTGCAATGGGGATTGAAAGCCATATTCCATTTAAATTATAAATCTGAGGCATTATGAATAACAGAATTAATAATAATATTATTATGCTGGCACTTGAAATAATGGCTCTGCTTTTTTTGCCTGTTGTCTGGTAATATGAACTCAGAATAATTATAATCGGCATAAACATCATGGCTGGTGATATGATTTGCAAAGCCTTTGCACCTTCGTTTATTATTTCATAATTATCAGTGAAAATGCTTATGAAATAATCAGGTATAATCAGTGCTGTTATTAATGATATAACGGCATAAGACTCTGTAATCATCAAACTGAATTTCACTGTGCTTTTTATTCTTGCTTTGTTTTCAGCACCGTAGTTATAGCTTATAATAGGTGATATAGCCTGTGATGCCGCATTGACAGGCACAACTGCAAGCATTGCGATTTTGCTGATATAGGCGAATGTGTTTATTGCCATACTGCCTCCGAATTTTGAAAGCAGTCGGTTAACCAGAAGGAATATCAGTGACATACTGCTCATTTGAATAAGTGTAGGTATTCCGATAAATATAATATCACTGATGCTGCGGATACTTATTTTAATCTCACTGAAATTCTGACAGCTTATTTTTGTGAAGAATATTACACTCATCAAAAAGCTGGTGAAATATCCGATTACTGTTGCAAGTGCTGCCCCCTTAACACCTATATCTAATACATTTATAAATAAATAATCAAGGGCAACATTAACGGCTGTCGGTATAAGCCATATTGCAAGTGAGTAGCCCATTCTGCCCTCAGCACGTATTATTGATGAAAAACCTGTGGAAAATACATTTCCTATCAGAATTATTGAAAAGTATTCCTTTGCATATGGCATTATGTCATCAGTTACACCTGAAAGTTTAAGAATAGGTGACATAAATATAAAACCGAGCAGGGTAGTAAGTATTGCAGTGGCATAAAAAAACAGCATTGCATTAGCGGTAATACAGCCGGCTTTTTTGTAATCCTTTTTACCAAGGAACTTTGCAGTCAATGCAGCTGCACCGCCGCCTGTCATCTGTGCAATACCAGCCTGTATCATCATAAAAGGGAATATTACAGATACTCCGCCCATAGCATCGTCGCCAACACCATGGCTGATGAACATTGTATCAATAATATTGTAAAGTGCATCAAAAAACAGTGCACAAAAGGCTGCTGACGAATAGCTGAGCACAAGTCTTGGTATGGATTTTGTTTCCATTTCAACAGCTTTGTTTTTTGTTTTATCCATTTTTCAGTACCTTGAAAGCTGCTTTGTAGGTAACAGCATAAGAAACAACATTTCTCCACCAGCCGAAATGACGTGGGGTATAGCGGTAATATTTTTCTACCTCTTGAATCAATGCTATCAGCCCCTGCGCAAATGCATATCTGATTTCGTTTTCGTGATTGATTTCTATGGGCTTTTCTGCTGTGCGGTTATAAATATCTATTGTCTTCTGCTTTGATTTCAGGCTAAAAACAGGATTGTTATCAACACATATAAAATCAAATATTCTGTCACCCCAAAAGCTTCTTTCAGGGTCAATCCAGCAAAACTCGGTTTTGCCGTCCTGTTTTTTGCGGCATATTACATTGCCGTCCCACAGGTCATAATTAACCATTGTGCTTTCGGTATTCATTAATATATTTTTGTATTTTTCAGCATACTTTAAAAGCCTTTTGCCATTTGCTGACTCCTTGCCTATACGCTTTGCATCGCCGATAAGATTTTTAATCATTGAGCAGAGTGCATCATACCAGTTATCATAAAGCTGATTTTGAATATAACCAAATTTGTTGCCTTTTATTCTGTGTATCTGTGACAGCATAACGGCGGTGCTTTCCTTTGCTTCATCATTTTCAAGCTCAGCATTACCTCTCATTACACCGTTAAGCTTTTCCATAATAAAATATTCTGTCGGAATAATATCTTTTGAATAGTCGGTGAAATATATTTCAGGTACTCTTATATCAGTGTTTTCCCTTATCTGACTGTACCAGTAAAGCTCGCTTTTCATCATATCCTTTTCATAGGTCAAAACTGCTGTGCCACTGTCAGGCGCAAGCTTTAAAACATAGCTTTTGTCTGCTTTAATTTCAAATACAGCATTGTATTCTCCGTCACCCAGCGGTGTAATTGATGTGATATTGTCAATGCCGTGTTTGTGAAATATTCTTTTTATTGTGCTGTTATCAATAACAAATTTGGTCTTGCTTATCATAGTTATGCCCCCTTATCAATTGCATAGTACTATACACTGCATAGAATAGTCAAGCTGTTTGAGCTATTGATATAGGAATTGTGATAAAATTAAAGAAAGCAGGGATTGCTGATACAATCCCTGCAAATTATTCATAATCTTTAATTTTTGCAATCTTTGTTTCGCCAAGTATTACGATGCCGTGGTCATATAAAAGCTGTGCTGTTATGCCATTGCCTCTTATAGTTTTACCGCTGAAGCTGCCGTCATATATTTCGCCGAAACCGCAGCTTGGGCTACGCTCCTTTAGTATTGCAAGCTGACAGCCGCTTTCTTCAGCTACATAAAGAGCCTTTTCTGCGCCGTCATTAAATTCATCCGTTAAATCCTCGCCTGTTTTGGCATATACTCTGCCGTCCTTTATTTCACTGGGCACTCTCGGTATCGGCAGACCGCCGAAGCATTCAGGGCATATAGGTATAAGCTTATGCTTTTTGCTAAGTTCAATTATTTCATCACATTTATTATTGCCGCCGCTGTATTTGCAGTTTTCACCAAGCAGGCAGGCACTCACAAGAATTTTCATTATTTTCTCCTTTTGCTTATCAATATGAAGACTACCAGAATAAATATAATAAGAATCACAGCGAATATAAGGGTAAGCGGCTTGCCTAAAAGCGGAATATGCCCTGCAATAGCAATTATGCCGATTAAAATAAAAAGCACTGCAATGAAGGCACAAATGATTATTGCAATTTTTTTGTTGTTCATTAATGTTACCTCCTCATATTATAATTTAAAAATATATTACCATATTATTAGTCTGCTGTCTATATTATGTGATTTCAAATATTAAAATTTGATGTCAAAATGGGAAAATATGTTGAAAATTTGTACAATTAGTAATACTATATAATTAAATTAAAGTGGCGGTATATTTTTATGTATTTACTTGAACAAAAAATACTGAGCGAAGGCGAAGTTTATGAAGGTAATATTCTAAAGGTTGACGGTTTTCTTAACCATCGGATTGATGTGCCTTTTATGAAGGAGCTTGCTAAGGAATTTCATAGATTATTTGCAGAGGACGGCGTTAACAAAATTCTGACTATTGAAGCATCAGGCATAGCTATAGGTGCGTTAGTAGCTGAGGAGTTCGGCTGTCCTTTAGTATTTGCAAAGAAAACAAAGACTAAAAATATTGCAGGTGATGTTTATACATCAAAGGTGGAATCCTTCACACATGGTACTACATATGACATTATTGTTTCAAAGCGTTTTCTTGATGAAAATGATAAAATTCTGATAGTTGATGATTTTCTTGCAGTAGGCAATGCACTTAACGGGCTGATTGAGCTTGTTGAAAAAAGCGGTGCATCACTTGCAGGCTGCGGTGTTGCAATCGAAAAAGGCTTTCAGCACGGAGGGGACAAGCTTCGTGAAAGCGGTGTTAAGGTTGAATCTCTTGCCATTGTTGAAAGCATGGACCACGAAACAGGCAAGGTTTATTTCAGAAAATAATAGCTTTTACTATGGTTATTCGGCTTTTGCCTTATAATAAATTTTTTGTACGGAGGAAAAAGAAATGAAATTCTCAAAGAAAATTGTCGCTGTGCTTTTAGCTGCACTTTTTGCAATCGGCTGCTTTGCAGGCTGCTCAGCAGATAAACCCGCAGATGACAAAGAAAGCACATCAAATGCTGCTGAAACAAAGGTTAAGGTTGGCTTTATTTATCTTCACGATGAAAACTCAACCTATGACAAGAACTTCCTTGACGCAGCAAAGGCTGCCTGTGAGAAAAAGGGCGTAGAGATGGTTAACAAAACAAATATTGAAGAGAACGACTCTTGTAAAGAGGCTACTCTTGACCTTGTTGACCAGGGATGTAATGTTATTTTTGCTGATAGCTTCGGTCACGAGGACTTTATGATTGAGGCAGCTAAGGCAAATCCTGATGTTCAGTTCTGTCACGCTACAGGTACAAAGGCTCATACTGAAAACCTTCCTAATTTCCACAATGCATTCGCATCAATTTATGAGGGTCGTTACCTTGCAGGTATTGCAGCTGGTATGAAGCTTAATGAAATGATAGAGGCAAAAGAAATTACAGCAGATAAGGCTAAGATGGGCTATGTTGGTGCTCATCCTTATGCTGAGGTTAAGTCAGGCTATACATCATTCTATCTTGGTGCAAAATCAGTTTGTCCGTCAGTTACTATGGATGTAACATTTACAGGTTCTTGGTATGATGAAACTCTTGAGAAGGAAGCTGCTACAAAGCTTATCTCAAACGGTTGTGTTCTTATCAGCCAGCATGCTGACTCAATGGGTGCTCCTACTGCTTGTGAGAAGGCAGGTGTTCCTAATGTATCATATAACGGTTCAACTGTAAATGCGTGTCCAAATACATTTATCGTATCTTCAAAAATCAACTGGGCTCCATATTTTGAATATATGATTGACTGTGTTGCACAGGGCAAGGCAATTGATAAGGACTGGACAGGCACACTTGCTACTGATTCAGTTCAGTTAACAGATATTAATGAGCAGGCTGCAGCAAAGGGCACAAAGGAAGCTATTGAGGCTGCAAAGGCTGACCTTGAATCAGGCAAGATTCAGGTATTTGATACTGCTAAATTCACAGTTAAGGGCGAGGCTCTTACAACTTATATGGCTGATGTAGATACAGACCCTGAATTCAAGGGCGATACAGAGGCTATTGCAGATGGTGCGTTCAAGGAATCTTTCCATCGTTCAGCTCCATATTTTGATATTGACATTGACGGAATTACACTTCTGTAAGTAATTTTTTCAGTCACTATAAAAAACAATAAACTACCGTGGCGGTGAAAACCGTCACGGCATAGTTTTTTAAGGAGGAAGCTTATGGCAGACACTTTGGCATTAGAATTAAAGGGTATAACAAAAACATTCGGCAGTGTCGTTGCAAATAAAGATGTTGACTTAAAGGTATTCAAGGGTGAAATTCTTGCTATACTCGGTGAGAACGGCTCAGGCAAAACAACACTTATGAATATGGTTTCAGGTATTTATTATCCTGACGAGGGCGAAATTTTTGTTGACGGAAAGCCTGTTGTTATCGCTTCTCCTAAAGATGCATTTGATTATAAGATAGGTATGATTCATCAGCATTTCAAGCTGATTGATGTTTTTACGGCTACAGAAAATATTGTTCTTGGAATTAACGACGGCAAAAAATTTAATATTAAAGAGGCAGAAAAGCGAGTACGCCAAATTACTGAAAAATACGGTTTTGTTGTAGACTTAAACAAAAAGATTTACGAAATGTCTGTATCAGAAAAACAGACTGTTGAAATTATTAAGGTGCTGTATCGAGGTGCTGACGTCCTTATTCTGGACGAGCCGACTGCAGTTTTAACACCGCAGGAAACTGAAAAATTATTTGATATTCTCCGCAAAATGCGTGCGGATAATAAATCAATTATCATAATTACACATAAGCTTCACGAGGTGCTTGACATTTCTGACAGGGTTACTACACTCAGAAAGGGCGAGTATGTAGGCACTGTTAACACCTGTGATGCAACTGAGCAGTCACTTACCGAAATGATGATGGGCGAAAAAATTGACCTTAACATCAAGAGAGAGGAGCCTGAAAATCCTGTTGAAAGACTGGTCGTTGAAAATCTGACTGTTGTTAACAGGGACGGCTCACTTGCTCTTGAAAATGTTGAGTTTAATGCCTACGGCGGTGAAATTCTCGGTGTTGCAGGTATTTCAGGCTGTGGACAGAAGGAGCTGCTTGAAGCAATAGCAGGCTTGCAGATTACCACTAAAAAATCAAGCATTCTTTATAAGCCTGATGATCTTGGTCCTCAGCAGCTTGTGGGCAAAACTCCAAGGGAAATACGAAAGCTTGGTGTTGCACTTTCCTTTGTTCCTGAGGACAGACTCGGTATGGGTCTTGTGGGCAATATGGATATTATTGACAATATGATGCTTCGTTCATATAAAACAGGCAGATCCTCATTCCTTGACAGAAAAGGACCTAAGAGCTTAGCAGATAAAATTATAAATGACCTTGAGGTTGTAACTCCCGGTGCTACTACACCGGTCAGACGTCTTTCAGGCGGTAATGTGCAGAAGGTGCTTGTTGGCAGAGAGATTGCTGCACAGCCTAAGGTGCTTATGGTTGCTTATCCTGTAAGAGGTCTTGATATTAATTCTTCTTATACTATATATAATCTGCTCACTGAGCAGAAGAAAAAGGGCACGGCAATTATTTTTGTCGGCGAGGATCTTGATGTTTTGCTTGAGCTTTGTGACAGAATAATGGTTATGAACTCAGGAAAAATTACTGGTATCGTTGACGGAAAAACAGCTACTAAGGAAGAAATCGGATTTCTTATGACAAAAAATACAGACAAGGAGGGTGAATAATGAGCAAAAAAGTAAAAAAACACGAGCCTCCTTTTCATATTGCAAAAAGGGATTCACTCCCGGCATATAAATCCTGGGGTATAAGACTTGCGGCAATTGTTATTGCACTGATTGTTTCAGGTATTTTAACAATGCTTTTAACAGGCGAAAATCCCATAAGTGTTTATTCAACTATGATTGATGGTGCTTTCGGCTCGTCAAGGCGAGTATGGAAGCTTTTGCAGAGCCTTGCAATGCTTCTTTGTGTTTCGCTTGCTGTTACACCTGCCTTTAAAATGCGATTCTGGAATATCGGTGCTGAGGGTCAGGTGCTTATCGGTGGTCTTGCAACAGCAGGCTGTATGATAATGCTCGGCGGTAAGCTGCCGAATGCAGTCCTTATTATTGTTATGATTGCTGCAAGTATGCTTGCAGGTGCCTTGTGGGCAATAATTCCTGCGTTCTTCAAGGCTAAATTCAATACTAATGAAACATTGTTTACACTTATGATGAACTATGTCGGTATTCAGCTTGTTTCATATTTTGAAATGTACTGGGAAAATCCTAAAGGCTCAAGCAATATAGGTATTATCAATCAGGCTACCCATGACGGCTGGCTGCCTGTTATAGGCAATTATGACTATCTGCTCAATGTTATTGTTGTGCTTGCTTTAACTGTGTTTATGTATATTTATCTTAAATACAGCAAGCACGGATATGAGTTGACAGTTGTAGGCGAAAGTGAAAACACAGCACGTTACATAGGTGTTAATGTTAAAAAGGTAGTTTTGAGAACAATGGCACTTTCAGGTGCAATCTGCGGTATAGCAGGCTTGCTGCTTGTAGGAGGTACTAACCATACTATCAGCACAACAACAGCAGGGGGCAGGGGCTTTACTGCAATTATGGTTTCATGGCTTGCAAAGTTCAATCCTGTTGTGATGGTGCTCACCTCGTTTTTGCTGGCATTTCTCAGCTGCGGTGCAGGTGAAATATCAACTGTTTACGGCTTTAACGAGTCATTTGCCGACATTATTACAGGAATAATTCTTTTCTTCATTATCGGCTCAGAATTCTTTATTAATTATCAGATTAAATTTCATCGTTCAGGGAAGGAGGCAAAGTAAATGATAACAGGTACAATTATCACTTTTCTCCAGCGTGCTGTTATGCAGGGTATTCCTTTGCTTTTCGGCTCAACAGGTGAAATTCTTACAGAAAAATCAGGCAATCTTAATCTTGGTATACCGGGTATTATGTATGTAGGCGGTATCAGCGGTGTTATCGGTGCTTTTATGTACGAAAATTCGCTGTCAAGCCCTGAGGCTGCAAATGGCTTTCTGGCAGTTATGATTCCGCTTATATGCTGTCTGCTCGGCTCATTCCTTATGGGACTGCTTTACTGCTTCTTAACTGTTACACTCCGTGCTAATCAGAATGTAACAGGTCTTGCTCTCACAACCTTTGGTGTGGGATTCGGCAATTTCTTCGGTGGCTCTCTTATTAAGCTGACAGGTGCAGATGTTCCGTCTGTTGCTTTAACAACAACAAGTAACTTTTTCAGGCATTCTTTGCCTGGTGCAAAGACTACAGGCTGGTTTGGCGAGGTGTTTTTGTCATACGGCTTTCTTGCCTATGCAGCGGTTATTATTGCAATTGTCTGTGCATAGGCAAGAAAGCCGT
>DBFOUY010000087.1:0-7951 GCA_048365975.1 Eubacterium sp. | reverse complement strand
CATCAAAATTAAGGCTGAATTTATCAAGCCCTGCACATAGGGTGCCGTTCTCAACAAACCATTTAAGCTCCTCTAAATTCAGGCGTTCCTGCTTTGTGCATTTTTCCTTTACTCTTGCACTCTCAACAACAAAAAGATTACCCTCAAAATAATCAAAAATACCCTTTGAGCTATAACAAATAGGCAGATATTTATCAAGGCAGTTAAGCGATGTGCCCTCCCTCAGTCTGTCACAATCGGCATAAAGCTTTTCTCTTGCCTTTATTGCCTTGCCCTTTAAGGATTTTGCAACCTGCTCAATTTTATCAGCAAGCTTTTCATTGCTTTCAAAAAGCACCTCGTTGGCAGGTGAAATTTTTATGCTGTCAAGTGAACTGCCTCTCCTCTGTGTATCAATATCAAATGATGATATTGTGTCAATACTGTCACCCCAAAGCTCAATACGCACAGGCTCATCAAGGTGTGCAGGGTATATGTCAACAATACCGCCACGCACTGCAAACTGACTTGTGCCGTCAACCTGCTCATAGCGTGAATAGCCTGCTGCAACAAGTCTTTTTTCAAGGTCATTTATATCAATCATATCATTGACAGACAGTGTAAATGTATGCTTTTTAAGCTCATCAGGTGTAATTGTATACTGGCACGCTGCCGCTGCAGACATAACAACAGCACTGTAATCACCCTCGGCTATTCTTGAAAGCACACCAAGCCTGATATGCTCAAATTCTCTGCTGACACCTGAAACCTCGACAAAGGTCAGCTCTCTTGCAGGGTAAAGCAAGACACCCTGCTGCAGCTCAGAAAGACATTCCTTAACCTTAACAGCAGTTGCCTCATCAGGTGTTATAACGAATGCCTTGCTGCCCTTTTCACATATAGTGTGAATAGCAAAGCATTTTGAAACATCACTAAGACCGACAGCCCCAACAGGAGCACTGTGAGTATCAATGCTCTCGCTGAGGCTTAAAAATTCCTTACTCTTATTAAATTCTAATGAAAAACAGGACATCCTATTTCTCCTTTCTTAAGCAATCGAGAGTCGAAAAAATAAGTTTTAAAAAGGCTGATTTCGTTTTATATTTCGTTAAAATTTTCGGAATACGCAAGTATTCCTGCAAATTTATTCCTTATCTAATCCAAAATCAGCACTTTTTAAAATGCTTCGCACCTGAAATACAAAACAATGAGTATAGCTGGGCATTTATTTCTCGTAGGCATACTGTCGTATGGCAAGAGAAAAAATGTTCAGATATGCCTTTGTTTTGCATTTCAGGCTATTTGGTTCGGCTCTCAGTTGCTTAACTATGAATTGTAGAGATTCATTGCCTTGTCAATATCTCCGCCGACTATAAGCTCAAGGGCGGAAACACTGTTTTCAAGAGCTGACTTCAAATCCTTTTCCTGTTCCTTAGGAAAGCGACCAAGCACCCAGTTAACAAGGTCATATTCAGGTGCAGGCTTTTTGCCGACACCGACCTTGATGCGAGGAAAGCTCTCACTGCCAAGGTGTGCGATAATACTTTTTATTCCGTTATGACCGCCTGCTGAGCCTTTTCTTCTTATTCTCGTCTGCCCAACATCAAGGCTTATATCATCATAAACCACAATAACATTTTCAGGCGGAATTTTATAAAACCTTGCAGCCTCACCGATTGCCTCACCGCTATTATTCATCATAGTCTGAGGCTTCATAACAAGACAGCGCTTACCGCCGATTTGCATATCAGCCACTAATGAATGATGCTTTAATTTTTTTATATCTGTATTTTTATTTATTGCAAGCAAATCCATTGCAAGAAAGCCTGCATTATGCCTTGTCATTTCATACTTAGTGCCGGGATTTCCCAAACCTGCAACTATATAATCATATGACGAATTGTTTGAAAACTTACTCCTCAGCAGCATTTTCCTCTACCTCAACAGTGATTTTAATATCCTCTGCCCTTCTGCCGTCAACTGACATTACAAGAGCAGTTAAATTTCCGTCAGTGAAGCTGTCATCAATTTCAGGTATTTTATCAAGATTCTGCATAATCCAGCCGTTGACTGTTGATATTTCCTTCTTTTCCTGATGAATACCAAAATACTCAAAGAAATCATCAACAGACATACTGCCCTGAACAAGATATTCGTTATCACTCAGCTTTTCAATATCATTCTGAATTTCATCGTGCTCATCCCAGATTTCACCAACAAGCTCCTCAAGAATATCCTCAAGTGTAACAATACCCTCTGTTCCGCCGAACTCATCAATTACAACAGCAAGGTGTGTCTTGTTTTTCTGAAAAATTCTTAACAGCTTTGAAATTTTAGTATCAGGTGAAACAGCAGGAACAGGCTTTAAAATTGTGCGCAGTGATTTTAAATTGCGTTTTCTTGCCGCCTCAAAATCCCTGTGGTGAATAACGCCGACTATGCTGTCAATATCATCAATATAAACAGGCAGACGGCTGAAATTTGTGCGGTTGAACACTGCCTCGATTTCACTGAGTGAAGCATATTTATCCACTGCCTCAACATCAACACGGGGAACTAAAATATCACTTACATCAATATCATCAAATTCAATTGAAGAACGAATTAGCTCACTTTCATTTTCATCAATTTCGCCGCCAGTGTGAGCCTCATCAACATATGTTTTAAGCTCCTCTTCTGTTATTGTTTCAACACCGCCTGTTTTGAAAACCTTGTTCATCAGCTTTTTCCAAGCTTTGAAAAAAACATTGAGCGGTGAAAAAATAATAATAAAAGCTCTTATAATAGGTGTAATTGCCACAACTACCTTATCCGCCTTTTCCTTAGCATAGGTTTTTGGTGTAACCTCGCCGAATATCAGAACAACAATTGTCATAACTATTGTTGACACAGTAGCACCCAAATCGCTGTTATCACCGAGAAGCCCTGTAAAAAACAGTGTTGCAATTGATGTGCAGGCAATATTAACTATATTGTTGCCTATCAGCACTGTTGACAGAACAACATCATAATTCTCTGAAAGCTCTAATGCCCTTTCAACCTTTTTATTTTTTTCACCATCTTTAATCATTGCTTTAAGCTTTACCCTGTTTAAAGAGGAAAATGCCGTTTCAGACGCTGAGAAAAATCCGCTCATTAATACAAGAATAACCATTGCAATCAACAAGCCAGTATTCATAATTAAAAACTCCTTTATTAATGATACATTATAACATCACAAAAAGTGCGCAACATAAATATTGCACACTTTTTATCAATATTCAATTTGCTGTTTTGCTTAAATATATTATAAACAATTCCTTATAAAATTACTCTGTTTTTTCAAACTCGCCGAACAATCTGTCCTCATCAGCAACTTCAAAATTATACATATTTTCATCTTTAATATGTTTTCTGATGAATTTGTCACGATCAAACAGCTCGTCAGCCTTAACCTTCCAAGCCTTAGCCGCAGCAATTGTTTTGTCAAACAGCTCGTTTGCACTCTCAGGATTTTCCATTTCTGTTGAATAAGCACCTGTTTCAGCAACCATTTTGCTGATAGCACCCGGATTATCAAGCACAGGGCAAGGACGTAGCATATTGTTATTGAACGGCTGATTTTTCTTATATGCCATAAAGAGCGGGCTCTTGAGTGCATCAAGAACAGAGCATTCCTTGATATTTACATTTGAATAGTGTACAAATGCACAAGGCTCACAGTCACCGTTTGCATTGATGTGGAAATAGTGACGTCCGCCTGCAATACAACCCTGAACATATTCACCATCATTCCAGAAATCCATTGCAAAAATAGGCTTTGTATGGCGCCACTCGTGAACCTTTTTATACATAAGACCTCTCTGCTCAGGTGATACCATTAAATCGGTAACAGCACCATTGCCTGTCGGCATATATGTAAAGAACCAAGCAAACATTACGCCCTGATCAATAAGCCAATCCATATATTCGTCAGTTGAAAGAACATCTGTATTCTTGCTTGTATAGCAAAGTGAAGCACCAAACGGAATACCTCTGTCCTTAAGACGCTTCATTGCAGCAGTACACTTTTTAAAGGTACCGTCACCGCGGCGGAAATCGTTATCCTCCTCATAGCCTTCAATTGAGAAAGCAGGAAGGAAATTGCCCACCTCGCCGATTTCATCAGCAAAGCTGTCATCAATAAGTGTGCCGTTTGTAAAGCTCATAAATATACAATCAGGATTTTCACGGCAAAGACGCATTAAATCCTTACGTCTGATTGTGGGCTCACCACCTGTATAAAGGAACATATATGTACCAAGCTCTTTAGCCTCACTTATAATTCTTGCAAGGTCATCATATGAAAGCTGGCTGTTCTTGCCGTATTCAGCAGCCCAGCAGCCCTTACATTTTAAGTTGCAGGCAGCAGTGGGGTCCATAAGAATTGCCCAAGGAACATTGCAGCCGTTTTCCTCAATAGCCTTCATTCTCTTTGAATAGCTGTTGATTGCAACATTAAGTGCAGGAGGAACAAGCTTTTCAACAACATCGATATTTGTATCGCAAATAAGCTTTTTAGCGAAAATCATCCAGTTATTATTTGGGTCATCAATTACCTTATGCAAACCTGCATATGTACTTCTGTTAACCTTTTTAACATCAGCAGCCTCAAGCAGGCTGAGAATTTTAGGTGCATTCGCATTAAAATCCTTGCGTGCATACTTAATTGCATTTTTAATTGCAACAGACATTACTGTCTCTTTTATAGATTTCATAATAATCCTCTCTTAATCTTACCATAAAAGGGTATTTTCCCTTAAGTCGATACAATAGAAAATATATTCCTTTTATGTAAAAATGTCAAGTTAAATTTTTATAACATTTACGTGACATCGTAAAACACACACTAAACTTAAAATCTTATCTGGAATTTCAAGCGGTAAATTCTGTCAGTTTTATTTTTATAAATATCATTACAGTGAGCGCCCCAGCTTTCATAACCGCCGACACCCTGCTGTCTTGCAATAAGCCTTACAACAGTTTTATTATATTCAGGCAAATCCTTTTTATGCCAAGCATCCTCAACCTCTTTCGGCAGATAATGGCAAATATTCATTTCCATCTGAGGCTCAGCAATAACTGAGAATACCTTTTTATCGCCGACAATTGTTGCATAACGCACTCCTGTCCTGTTACCGCATTCCTGTGGCTTGAGGTAATCAACCCACATATCATTAACAGTGGTGTTATAAAGACCTATCATTGTACCATTGCAGCGGTCAATGTAGTTTTCCTCAGGTCCTCTGCCGAGATAGGTTACATTTTCAAAATCCTTCGGCAGCTCAAATAAAACAGAAACCTCAGGAATTTCAGGCAGAGTATCATCAGGTGAAAACTGCAGGTCAACCTCTATACCCTTTGAGGTAATAGTGTAAACCACAACTGCCTTACATTCAGGCTGAGTGCAAATTGTTGCACCGCAGGTTACTATAACCTTTCTGCCGTTTTCAAGTATTTTATAATTCTGAATTGACCATTTTGTATTGTTGTAAATACCGGGGGTATCGCCTGCATCACGCCAGCAGCCAAGCCTTGAGCCAGCCCTGCTGCCCCTGTCATTATCAGTAAGTGCACGCCAGAAATTGAGACGCATAGGCTGCTGTAACAGCTCTTCACCTCCAACCTTGATTGAGTAAAGCTGATTACGTTCTCTCTTCTCAAAACGCACATTAACATCATCACTTATTATTCTGAGTGAGCCGTAGGTATCATCAATTATCAGCTCAGCATCTGATTCAAGCTCATCATATGTATTTTCAAATTCGTTGATAACGAACTGCTCATAGGCAACAATATGACCTTCCTCACACCAGGAGGTTTCCTCTTTAGTCCTCAGCTCCAGATTTAAATAGCACTCTGTATTATTAACCTTACTAAGCTCAAGGTCAACAATTTTTTTATGACCTGCAGGCAGATTAATATCAACCACTCCGCTGCAGAAAATGCCCTTGTCGGAGCACTGACACCAGTAAAGCTCATATTCATTCAGATTTGTGAACATAAACTTGTTCTTAATTTCAATAATACCTCTTTGAACATCAACAGCATTGAAATCAACATTCTGATAAAGCTTTTTGATTTCAGCAAGCTTTGGTGTTTCCTTTCTGTCGCCGAATAAAAGTCCGTTTCCGCAGAAATGACCATCGTGCGGATTTTCGCCGAAATCACCGCCATAGGCAAGATATTCGACACCATTATCATCAGTTGTCAGAATACTCTGGTCAACCCAGTCCCAAACAAAGCCGCCCTGCAGGCATGGGTATTTATCCCAAAGCTTTGTATACTCATCTGTTGAGCCGCAGGAGTTACCCATTGCATGGGTATATTCACATAGAATAAAAGGTCTGCTGTCCCTGCCTGTTAATGCATATTCTTCACATTCAGAAGGTCTTGCATACATTCTTGACTGTACATCGGAAAGCTCTTTTTCATCAGGAGAACGCAAACATTCAAAATGAACAAATCGTGTAGGGTCTGCATCCTTAATATACTTATACATTTTTTTAGGTGTTTCGCCGCCCAGTGACTCATTACCGAGTGACCAGCAAACAACACTTGTAACATTCTTATCACGGTTATATGTAGCCTTCATACGCTCCATACAAGCCTTTTCCCACTCAGGTCTTGAGCCGGGCAGCTGAGGGCAGCCGATTATTGTTGACCAGCCTGTGCCGTGAGTTTCCATATTATTCTCATCAATAACATAAAGACCATATTCATCGCAAAGCTCAAGGAAACGTGGAGCGTTAGGATAATGTGATGTACGCACTGCATTAATATTTGACCTTTTCATAAGCTCAAGGTCATAACGCATAGTTTCCTCAGTCACATATCTGCCTGTACTGCAGTCAAACTCGTGGCGGTTTGTACCCTTGAAAACAACTCTTTCGCCGTTAATTTTGATGATTCCATCCTTGATTTCAACTGTTCTGAAGCCGATTTTCTGGCTTATATATTCAATAGGCACACCATTGTCCTTAAGGGTCAGCACAAGTGTATAAAGATACGGACTTTCAGCAGACCATGGCTTAACATCGGCAACAATCGCCTTAAGCTTTGTAATATGGTCCTCGTCTGCGTACTGACAGTCAAGAGCTACAGTAACACCTGCATCATCTATAATGCACATATCAATGCTCAGGGTTTCATATGTACCGTTAGTTCTTACCTCTGCCTCAGCATAGCCGTCACTTAAGGTAACATCAGGATTTGCTGTTATTTTAAAATCCCTGATGTACTGTCTTTCGGTTGTGTAGATATAGACATCTCTGAAAATACCACCCATTCTCCACATATCCTGACATTCAAGCCATGAGCCTGTGCACCAGCGGTAAACCTCAACACCTATAACATTTGAGCCTTCAACAAGATACCTTGTAATATCAAACTCACTGCGGTGGAAGGTTGATTCGCTGTAGCCCACTCTTTCACCATTTACATACAAATAGAATGCAGATTCCACGCCCTCAAAGCAGAGAACAACCCTTTTTGAAAGCAGGCTCTGATTAACATTAATTTTTTTTACATAGCAGCCCACAGGATTATGCTTTGTGGGTGCGTTAGGCGGACATATATCCTCACTGCCCTCCCACGGATAGCGTACATTGCAGTACTGATTCTGGTCATAGCCCTGCATCTGCCATGAGCACGGTACAATAACAGTGTCCCAGTTATGAGTGTCATAGTGAGGCTGTGCAAAGTCAGTTGGTCTGTATGCGTAGTTTTTATAAAGCTTAAATTTCCATTTTCCATTAAGCAGCTTGCAGCGTGAGGATGCATATCTGTCGCATTTCTTAGCCTCCTCCATGCTGTCATAAGGCATAAAGGTTGCGTGCTGCGGAAGTCTGTTAACTCCGATAATTTCAGGATTAGACTGCCATTCTGTATAACCGTCAATAAAATTTCTTTCCATAAAATATACTCCAAAAAATATATATTTTAAATATTATCT
>DBFOUY010000086.1:0-2521 GCA_048365975.1 Eubacterium sp. | reverse complement strand
CAGAATTGGCGAAAAATGTTACTGTACCTGAAACAAATTTAAACACTAAATTTGCAGATATTACTGCAATATATGATGACAATACAGAAGATATATACGGAACAATATATATCGGAGATGATGGTGGTTACTATTTGAAATTTTCCAATAGCGAAGTCGAGGGAGCAGCATTAAAAATGTCTGATTCGTCAATTACTAATGGATTATTTTAATATCTATTTCTTTCTGTTGTATATTTAAAATGGGTACTTCACTACACCTATCCTGATGACAGGAGCCACCTTCCACCGATTGAGTATAATACTCTCTTGGCGGAAGGTTTTTCTTTTTGCTCACTGCATTTTCAGTTTGTAGAGAAGACTGCTCTTCCCACCGTGTTTTCTGTATCTCTGTTCAGTAATGATAAACCCGGATTTCCTTAAATCATTCAAAGCTCTCCGAACTGTTGATTCAGAGAGCTTTAATTCTTTAGCTATAGTGGGAATAGAGGGCCAACATTCTCCATCCTTGTTGGCACGATCATAAAGGTAGATATAAACAGAAACTGCCCGATGTGACAAATCTGCTTTGTAGATATGATTAAGTCTGCCTATCTTGTTCACCCTCTTTTCTTGATGGTGGTTCAACCTTAATATTATTAACCTTATCTTGCTTTTCGGCATTCTGTTGACTTTCATCGTCATTTATTTCTGTTGACTCATTTTCAGCAGATTGTTCTGCTTTTACATGATTTTGTCCGCATGATGAGTTGTTGTTATCTTCGTTTTCCTCGTCAGGATCCATCCATTCGGGATGATATCTGCGAATTATCTCATCTATCAATTCATTCTTATTAGCATATTTGACCTCTCGGTTGCCTTGTTCAGTCATTTCATATGCTTCTTCAAATTCAATGCCCCATTTGAAAAACAATTTAAGTTTTACCCTCATAGGATAACAGCCTGTTTTCATAACAATAAAGTTACCCTTGGGCAGTGATTTTAACTCATCAGGTGTCATTAGCGGTCGCTCAATCATTTGCAAAGATTGTGAGGGATCGTTTTTACTTCTGCTCACAGATCCTGTCATTACAGTTCTGCTGCCAAGTGCCTTTGATAATACATCTGCTGAGCTGCTGTTCGGAGCAAATCCACCGAATATAGTGAGCTGTGTATTATCAATAATAATTTCACTGCCTTCTTTACCGTAATTCTTTTCAAGCTGTGCAAAGGATTGTATTATCGGCACAATCTGTAATCGTCTTGAACGGGATGCACTGAACATCATTTCTGCTGATTCTATCTTGGGCAAAGTACCAAACTCATCGCAGAAGAAAACACAGCGGTTTTTCAGCTTGCCGCCGTTCTCGTCAGCAACAGATAATATTTCTCTGTATAACTGCTGAATGATTAAAGAAATCATAAAGAACGTATTCGGATTTTCTTCGGGCATTACAAGAAAGATTGCAGACTTTTCATTACAAAAGCGTTCTGCATCTATCTCCGTATCAAAGCATAAAATCTGCTCTAACTCTGAATCAAGAAAGGCATTAAGCCTTGACAGTGCAGTAGACATAACTGATGCCATACTCTGTTCTGCTGTGTTAAGAGCTGCCCCTGCAAACCATTTTGCTTTGTGTTCATCGGGCAGTAGTTCCATTAAGGTCTGAAACTGATTCTTTCCTTTGCTGCCTTTGCCCTTTGCAGGAGCTAACAGTTCCTGAATGATTTTAAACACAGATACAATGTGTCTTTCCTGTGGCTCGCAGAATTCGGCAACAAGCAGTATTGTTGCTGACAGCAGACCTTCCGCGGCATCATAGAAATATGCATTTTGTCCGAAGGAAGCGGCATCCATTCCAGAAAGTATAATTGTTTTGGCAATAATCTTTGCGTACTTTTCTGCCTTAGCCTTGTACACTAACATCTTTGGATTTTCCTGATACATATCCATATATTTGTTTACAAGGTGCAGTAAATTGTTTCCGTTGCTCTTGGTAGGATTACGCAAGTCAATAACAGAGATATTATAGCCATAATACTTTTGAGCTATTGTACCGTAATTTCGCATGATGTCACCCTTTGTATCGGTTGATAAAAAAGACATTACTGATGCAAGTGCATTCAATACACGGATACATCCAATATGCCGTTTTACCAACACCGGCAGCGCCTATCATAAGTGCATGAACATCACCTGTGTCTACAAGAGCATTTGTATTGAGTTTTGTTCCTTTACAGCCAACCACCAAGCCCTGTTCTGCAGGCAGACAGTTTCCTTTTCTCCATTCAGACGGATTGAAATGTACTTCTACATAGGTATCTTGAATTTCTTTCTTAGTTGCCCAACGAGCAGTGCCATGTTGTCCGTCACCAACTGTTTTGTTTTTAATTCCGTTTAAGCTGTAGACATGTGTAAGCAGGGTTATTCCACCAAGAATTGATGCCATAACTACTGCTACTGCAACTAATGCCATTACATTACCCATTCCATATCACTCCCTTCTTCATCTAAATTCAAATAATCTTCATTCCAATCCTTG
>DBFOUY010000085.1:0-5101 GCA_048365975.1 Eubacterium sp. | reverse complement strand
GGGCAAAGTATCTGATTATGCTTTGTCAGGGTACAGCCTGCCACGTTAATTCAAGCGAGCTGATTTTACAGACAATCAAGGATGAACTTGGCATTGATGACGGAGAAACAACAGAGGATGGTTTGTTTACACTCAAATGTGTTGCCTGCCTCGGCTGCTGCTCACTGTCGCCTGTTATGATGATTAATGAGGATACATACGGCTCATTAACTCCTGATAAAACAAAGAAAATTCTTAAAGAGTTAAGGGAGGCTGAGTAATATGAAAATAGTTGTAGGCGAAGGCTCCTGCGGTATTGCGGCAGGTGCTGAAAAAGTAAGAAAGGCTTTGCTTGACTGTGATTTAAACGGAGCAAAGCTGACAATTGCAGGCTGCATAGGTATGTGCTACCTTGAGCCGATTGTTGATATTTATGATGACAACGGTGATGTTAAAAGGCTTGTTAGAGTAAGCGAAAATGATGCCCGAAAAATTGCAGAATACACTAAAACAGGTGATGAGGCTGTTATTGCCGATTTACTTGTAAGTGATGAAGACAAAGAATTTTTAGACAAGCAGACACGTATTGCACTTCGTCGCTGCGGTATAATCAATCCTGAATGCATTGACGAATTTGTTGAGGCTGACGGCTACTCTGCTCTTAAAAAGGCTGTTGCCGAAATGACACCTGAGGAGGTTATTGATGTAATAAAAACATCAGGACTTGCAGGCAGAGGCGGTGCAGGCTTCCCCACATGGTTCAAATGGAATGCTGCAAGACAGAGCGAAGATAAGGAAAAATATTTAATCTGTAATGCTGACGAGGGTGACCCCGGTGCATTTATGGACAGAGCGGTTATTGAAAGCGACCCGCATAATCTTATTGAGGGTATGCTTATCGGTGCATACGCAATCGGTGCTGAAAATGCTGTTGTATATGTTCGTGCAGAATATCCCCTTGCAATCAAAAGACTTGAAAAGGCAATTGAGGATGCAATCGAAAAAGGCTATCTCGGAAAGAATATTTTCGGCACAGATTTCAGCTGTACAATGACTATTAAGGCAGGTGCAGGCGCATTTGTATGCGGCGAGGAAACTGCACTTATTGAATCACTTGAGGGTCACAGAGGAATGCCAAGGCTCAAGCCTCCGTTCCCTGCACAGAGCGGTTACTGGAGAAAGCCGTCAAATATAAATAATGTTGAAACCTTTGCAAACGTTTCATGGATTATAAACAACGGCGGTGAGGCTTTTGCCGCTATGGGTACTGAAGGCTCAAAGGGTACAAAGGTATTTGCTGTAACAGGCAAGGTAAAGAGAAGCGGTCTTGTTGAAATCCCTATGGGTAAAACACTGCGTGATGTTATTTTTGACATCGGCGGCGGAATGAAGAGCGACAAGGCATTCAAGGCTGTGCAGATGGGTGGTCCGTCAGGCGGATGTATCCCTGCTGAGCTTATTGACACTGTAATTGACTACAAGGCACTTGGTGCAACAGGCGCAATTATGGGCTCAGGCGGTATGGTTGTTATGGATGAAAGCACCTGTATGGTAGGCATGGCAAAATTTTTCCTTGACTTTACCGCAAAGGAAAGCTGCGGAAAATGTGTTCACTGCCGAATCGGTACTACAAGAATGCTTGAAATTCTCACAAGAATTACCGAGGGCAACGGAAAAGACGGAGATGTTGAGCTGCTGGAGGAGCTTTGCTACGGTATCAAGGACGGTGCGCTCTGCGGACTCGGTCAGACAGCACCAAACCCTGTTTTAACTACAATCAAGTATTTTAAGGATGAGTACATAGCTCATATTGAAAATAAAACCTGCCCTGCAGGCGAATGCTCAAGCCTGATTGAATATTCAATCGCCCCGGATAAATGTAAGGGCTGTACATTATGTGCGAGAAACTGCCCTGTTGAAGCTATATCAGGTTCAGTTAAGCAGGTGCACACCATTGATGCTGAAAAGTGTATTAAATGCGGAAAATGTATTCAGAACTGTAAGTTTGGCGCAATTATCAGAAAGTAAGGAGGAGTAGTTAAATGGATATGATTAACCTGACAATTAACGGTCAGAAGGTTACTGCTCCTGCAGGCAGTACAATATTAGATGCGGCAAGGGCTAACGGAATATATATTCCTACTCTTTGCTATGATGAGGCAGTAGAAGTTTATGGTGCATGCGGTCTTTGTGTTGTTGAGGCTGAGGGTGTACCAAAGCTTCTTCGCTCCTGCTCAGCTAAAATCAGCGAGGGTATGGTTATAAATACCGAAAGCGAAAGAGTAATTAAATCAAGAAAAATTGCAATGGAGCTGCTTATGTCAGCTCACGACGGCGACTGTGTTGCACCGTGTCAGCTTGCCTGCCCTGCAAACACTGACTGTCAGGGCTATGTAGGTCTTATTGCAAACGGAAAATTTGACGAGGCATTAAAGCTGATTAAGAACAAAATTCCACTTCCTGCATCAATCGGCAGAGTTTGCCCTCACCCTTGTGAAAAGGCTTGCCGACGCGGTAAGGTTGAAGAGCCTATCAATATTGCTCAGCTTAAATCTTTTGCTGCCGACCTTGATTTAAAGGGCGACAGCTATCTGCCTGAATGTAAACCGTCAACAGGCAAAAAGGTTGCAATTGTTGGCGGCGGACCTGCTGGCTTGACAGCGGGACTTTATCTCAGAACTCTCGGTCACGAGGTTACTGTTTTTGATATGATGGATAAAATGGGCGGTATGCTCCGATATGGTATTCCGCAGTACAGACTGCCTAAGGAAATACTCGATGCAGAAATCGGTCTTATTGAAAAAACAGGTGTGCGCCTTGTGAATAACTGCAAATTCGGCAAGGACATTACACTTGATATGTTAAAGAGTGTTAATGATGCTGTTATTCTTGCACCCGGTGCATGGAAATCAAGTCCTATGCGTGTTAAGGGCGAGGATGCTCAGGGTGTATACGGCGGAATTGATTTCTTAAGAAGTGTTATTCAGGGCAATCCTGTTGAAATCGGTGAAAGAGTTGCAGTCTGCGGCGGCGGTAATACTGCTATGGATGCCTGCAGAACTGCTGTAAGACTTGGTGCAAAAGAGGTTTATGTAATCTATCGTCGTACTGAAAAGGAAATGCCTGCTGAGGAAATTGAAATCAAGGAGTCCAAGGAAGAGGGCGTTATATATAAATTCTTAACCAATCCTGTTGAAATTCACAGCGAGGATGGTAAGGTCTGCGGTATGACCCTTCAGCTTATGGAGCTTGGTGAGCCTGATGCTTCTGGCAGAAGAAAGCCTGTTGCAATTGAGGGCAAGACAGAATATCTGCCCCTTGACAGTGTTATTATGGCTATCGGTCAGAAGCTTGACAGCAGTGATTTTGAGAATGTTGTCGGTTTGACTGACAGGGGAACAATCAGTGCCGACGAGGACATTTTTACAACTGATATTGACGGTGTATTTGCTATCGGTGATGCGACAAACAAGGGTGCATCAATCGCTATTGCCGCAATCGGCGAGGCTGACAGATGTGTAAAGATTGTTGACGCCTACCTTAAAGGCGAGGAGCTTGACCTCACACCTAAATATATCAGCAAACGTGACGAGAGCAAAATTGATCTGAGCAGTAAAGAGCACGTTGCAAGAACTAATGCAAAGGTGCTTGATGCAGAGATAAGACGCAATAATTTTGACGAGGTATCACTTGGTCTTGCAGTAGATGAAGCACAGAAGGAAGCACAGCGCTGTCTTGAATGCGGATGTCGTGAATATTTCAAATGCAAGCTGTTATCTGTTGCACAGCGATATGATATTGAACCTGAAAGATTTGCAGGCGAAATGCCGCAGAAATATACAAGGGATGATAATGCATTCATTGAAAGAAATACTGCAAAATGTATTCTTTGCGGTCTGTGTGTACGCTCCTGTAAAGAGGTTGTGGATATAAGCGCAATCGGTCTTCTGGGACGTGGTTTTAAGACAAGTGTTTCACCTGCCTTTGCTCTTCCTCTTGATCAGACAAAGTGCACAAACTGTGGTTTATGCGTTAAGCTTTGCCCGACAGGTGCATTAACTGAGAAATCAAATCTTAAAAAGCAGGTTCCGCTTAAAGAGAATTACTCGATTGAAACAGTAACAGTTGACGGCAAGGAATGCAGACTGCTTGTTTCACGCTATAACGGAGAGGTTATCAGAGCAGTGCCTGATAATGACAATGCAAGAAATTGCGGTTTAAGTCGTGACGAGCTTATCAATCTTATAAAATAACAAAAAGAACATCAGTCAGAATTAATTACACTGACTGATGTTCTTTTTTATTTATAATATGTTATTTTACAAACTCTTCTGCAACCTTAACAATATTTTCAGCGCTCAGACCAAACTGCTTGAGCAAGTCAAGAGCAGGTCCTGAATGACCAAATTCATCATTAACGCCGATTCTTTTAACAGGTGTTGGGCACTTTTCACTCAGACAAGAACAAACAGCCTCGCCAAGACCGCCGATGATATTGTGTTCCTCAACGGTGATAACCTTTCCTGTCTTTTTAGCTGATGAAATAATAAGCTCCTCGTCAAGCGGCTTGATAGTTGCAATATTGATAATTTCAGCACTGATGCCTTTGTCTGCAAGTACCTTGCCTGCTTCAATAGCTTCAGCTACCATAAGTCCGTTTGCAATGATGGTTACGTTTGTTCCCTCGGTGATAACCTCACCTTTACCTATTTCAAATTTATAATCATCACTGTGGAATACAGGAACTGCAAGTCTGCCGAATCTTAAGTAAACAGGACCCTCATATTTATAAGCAGCCTTAACTGCCTGCTTAGCCTCAACATCATCAGCAGGGCATATAACAACCATACTCGGAATTGCTCTCATAAGAGCAAAGTCCTCACAGCACTGATGTGATGCTCCGTCCTCACCTACGGAGATGCCTGCGTGTGTAGCACCGATTTTAACATTGAGGTGCGGATATCCGATTGTGTTTCTTACCTGCTCAAAGGCTCTGCCTGCTGCAAACATAGCAAAGCTTGATGCAAAGGGAACAAGACCCATTGTGCTCATACCTGCGGCAACACAAATCATATTTGCTTCAGCAATACCGCAGTTAATATGTCTTTCAGGAAAATCCTTT
>DBFOUY010000084.1:0-9328 GCA_048365975.1 Eubacterium sp. | reverse complement strand
AAGGAAAATATAATTTTTTCACTTGCTGTTAAAATACTTATTATTTTAGGCTGTACTGTAGGAATATTTGATGAAAATGCAATGTGGCTTGCCGTTTTCGGTGATGTGGGTGTGTGCCTTATCGCCATTGCAAATTCAATGCGAACAATGATTGTCAGAAAAAAGAAATAATAAAAAAACAAGCAGAAATGTAAAAAATACGTTTCTGCTTGTTTTTTACTTTATATTACATCAATGACATACAGTCTTTTATTATAAACTCTGAATTTTATATCAAAATTAAGATATTTAACGCCGTAAATTCGTGTGCTGTCTGTCTGGTATGAGGGCCTTGGATCCTGCTTAAGTATTCCGATTATTCCGCTTTGTTTATTTTTGGGTATTTTCTGTAATAACTCATCAGGGAAATCAATTTCAAGACTGTAATCAACAAAATCCTGCGCAAAGCCCTGAACAGCATCAGGATGACTGTCTGTATAGGTTATATATGGCTTTATGTCAAGCACAGGAGTGCCGTCCATCATATCAACACCGGTAACATAAAGCACTGTGCCGTGATTTTTTGTGTGCTCAATTTTTTTCAGCCTGACACAGGACATAGCTATTGAGTTTGGTCTGAAGGGTGAGCGTGTTGCGAATACACCCTTTCGTTTTTCACCGCCGAGCCGTGGGGGGCGTACTGTCGGTGAAAAGTCCTCCCTCATACTTTCACTGAACTGCCACAGCATCCATATGTGACTGAAATCTTCAAGTCCTGCAAAAGCCTCCGCCACATTGTAGGGCGGATTGAATATTATTTTTCCCTCAAGCTCAGGAACATTGCCTGCCTGTCTTGGCACACCGAATTTTTCAGTCATATCGGTGTAAATTTTACCTATGATTTTCACAAATAAGTACCTCTGCTAATAATTCTTTCGGCTGCTGCAGCCAACAGCGTTGTTATGGTATTGCTTAAAATGACAAGTTATAAAGAATATTTATTCATCAGAACAAAAACTCCTTAATTACTCCGAAGGTGTCACGCACATAGTATGTGGCACGTAAAAAGTGACTTGTGTAAGAGCTTATTCTTGCAGGGTTAAGCCCCTGTTTTTCTGCAATGAGTGTTGCCCTTTTAAGATGAAAGCTTGACGAGGCAATTGCCACATCGGTGCTTAGGTTATTATCATCAATTATTTTTTTGGAAAAGCTGATGTTTTCAAAGGTGTTTGTGCTTTTGTCCTCAAGGTACAGTCTGTCAGGGTCAATTCCTTTTTCTGTCAGAACATTGAACATACACTGTGCCTCGCTGATGGCTTCATTATTTCCCTGACCGCCTGAAAGCACAGCAACACTGTCAGGGTGCTCTTCAAGATATTTGTATGCACTGTCAATTCTGTAGCTCAGCATCCAGCTCGGTCGCTCGCCTACAACAGCACAACCTAATATTATAACCGTTTTCTGATTTTCTGCATTAGTTGTTGATGCGGCAATAGTTGAGCCGAGCGCTATAAAAAAGCAAAGCATCACCGAGCATCCTGATACAAATAATGTATCAAAAATAATTTTACCTGCTTTTTTTGCTCTGATTTTATCAACAATTTTTAATATCGGATTTAAAAAAAGCCCAAGGCATATCAGTGCTGCAGAAAAAATTATCCCTGCAAGGTTACCGATATTAAGAATATGTGCAAATAAAGGTGCAATAAAGTAAAACAGCAGAATACCGCCGATTACAATAAGTATTAATCTAATCCACTTTTTCATTTTCATTGTTAATCCTTTTGTAAAGGACAAACGCAGTTAAGGCAATAACGGCAATGAGCACTGCCATAATAATGTACACCCTGTTTATCGTCATATGAAAAGCAATATCAAGTATTCTTGCGGTGAAGCAAAGAGGAAATACTGTTGAAATTATAAATAAAGCCAAGCCCTTGTTTTTTGCCTGACTGATAATTTCAGCCCTGCTGTATTCAAGGTGCAGTCTGTAAATTCCAACAACAAACAGCAATATACCGACAACAACAGCAAAAAGAGAAACTGCTGCAAACATAATTTCCCAGTGAGTGTAAAAAAGAATAGGGAATGCCCATATGCAGTAAAGCTCTGTCACTCCTCCAAGCAGTGCACTGAATATTGACATAAAAAGTGCAAATAAAAATAAAAGCTTAAATTCGTGAGATACCTTTTTTCTGTTGTCTGAGTTATCTTTAATACTTTCGCTTTCCTGTGCAGAGGGTGCAGCAGGTGCATTGCCTGTCAGCAGCTCGTCAATAGTTATGCCAAGACAGTCAGCAATATCAGGCAAAAGGGTAATGTCGGGGTAACCGTCACCCTTCTCCCATTTTGATACAGTTCTGTTGCTGACATTCAGCAGCTCGCCGAGCTGAATCTGGTTCAGTCCTTTTTCTTTCCTTTTTTCTGAAATAAGCTTACCGGTAAGTTTTGAATCCATTTCTTTTTCCCCCTGCCATTACTATAACATAACGGCTCAAAAAACACAATGCACGGTTTTTAGAATGAATCCACGCTCCGTGGAAGGCGCAAAAAACCACGGTATCAAGCGGAATCTGACACCGTGGTTTTTTATTTGAGTTATATAATTTTATATCAATTATAAATATGTTCAGTTAATCAATCCCACAATGCCAACAGTGAGTCCGCTGGCTGCCATTAACAAAGCAAGTATGATTGCGGTTATTTTAACCCATTTTCTGTTCATTTTATTTCATCAGCGCATTTGCCTCAGCTATCAGCTTTTCGGCAATTTCGCCTGCCTCCTCTTTATTCTTTCCTATTGCGGTGATATATGCTTTGATTTTCGGCTCTGTGCCTGACGGACGAACAATGATTTTGTTGCCGTTCATTAATGAGTATGCAAGCACATTTGATTTAGGCAGGTCAATTGTGCTGACGCTTGCATCTGCAACATTAATTGAGGTTGATGTTTTGTAGTCGTCAACCTTTATAACTTCATAGCCTGCAAAGTTATCAGGTGCTGACTCCCTTAAGCTGTTCATAATATCAGCCATTTTTTCCATACCTGCAGCACCCTCAAAGGTGTAGCTTTCAACTACATTGAAGTAGTAACCGAATTCATCATAAAGGCTATCCATAACCTCTGCAAGGCTCTTGCCCTGAGATTTATAATAAGCAGCCATTTCACAAATGAGCATTGATGCAACAACAGCATCCTTATCTCTTGCGTGTGTACCTGCAAGGTAGCCGTAGCTTTCCTCAAAGCCCATTACGAAATCATCAGCTCTGCCCTCAGACTCAAGCTGAGTGATAAGCTCGCCTATATATTTAAAGCCTGTTAAAAGGTTTTTAAAGGTGCAATTATACTTTTTAGCAATAACCTCGGCAAGGTCGGTTGAAACAAAGGATTTAACAGCAACACTCTGCTCAGAAAGTGTGCCCTTATCGGCCTTTTGCGATAAGAGATAGTTGAGCATCATTGCACCGACCTCGTTACCGCTCATAAGCTTGTAGCCGCCTTTACCGTCCTGAACTGCAATTCCTACACGGTCACAGTCAGGGTCAGTAGCAAGGAGCAGGTCAGGCTGAATTTCCTCAGCCATTTTGAGTGCACATTCAAATGACTGTCTGATTTCAGGGTTAGGGAACGGACAGGTAGGGAAATTGCCGTCAGGCAGCTCCTGCTCAGGCACAACATAAACATCCTTAACGCCGATTCTGTCAAGAATTGCTCTTACAGGCTTGTTGCCTGTTCCGTTAAGTGGTGTGTAAATAACCTTAAGGTCAGATGCCTTTACAATTTCAGGGTTAACGCACTGCTTCTGCACCTCGTCAAGGAATGCATTAATAACAGTATCACCCATATATTCAATAATTCCGTCAGCAACAGCCTTGTCGAAATCCATTGATTTAATGCCTGTGAAATAATCAACCTTCTGAATAAAGTCATATGTTTCACCTGCCTCCTCATCGGTCATCTGATAGCCGTTTGAGTTGTAGCATTTAAAGCCGTTGTATTTAGCAGGATTGTGTGATGCAGTAAGAATAATACCGCTTGAGGTTTTAAAATATCTTATTGCAAATGAGAGACAGGGAGTAGGCTCAAGCTCCTCATAAAGATAAACCTTTACACCATTTGCGGCAAGTACCTTTGCTGCTTCAATTGAAAAATAATCACTTTTTATTCTTGAATCATATCCGATTGCAACAGATGGTTTTTCAAAATGCTTATTAAGAAAATCAGCAAGTCCTTGTGTGGCACGACAAACTGTGTAGTAATTCATTCTGTTAGTGCCTGCACCGATAACACCACGGAGTCCTGCAGTACCAAATTCAAGGTCACGATAAAATCTGTCGAGTATTTCATCCTCGTTACCTTCGATTGCTTTCAGCTCTTCAGTTAAATCAGGGTCAATTACAGCCTTTTCAAGCCAAAGGTTATATTGTGCTTTTATATCCATATAATCACATCCTTAATAAATTATATCTATATTCTAAACCTATTAAAATATATTGTCAATAATTACAATTACTGATATAATAAATTTGGTGATTTTATGTATGCAAAGGTTAAAAGCATGGGGGTATTTGGTCTCGATGCCTTCAGTGTAACTGTTGAATGTGATATAAGCAGCGGTCTGCCACGATTTGATGTGGTTGGCTTGCCTGATGCAGTTGTTAAGGAAAGCAGGGAAAGGGTGCGTGCATCCGTAAAAAACTGTCATCTTGATTTCCCTGTTTCAAGAATAACAGTAAACATTGCTCCTGCCGATATAAAAAAGGAGGGCTCGGTTTATGATCTTCCTGTGTTTATTGCCATACTCAAGGCAAGCGGTCAGCTAAAAGGGGATGTTGATAATTTTGCCTTTGTGGGTGAGCTTTCTCTTGACGGTGAAATACGTGGAGTGAATGGTGTTTTGCCTATGCTTATAAAGGCTCGTGACAGCGGTGTGAAGGCTGTATTTATTCCAAAGGAAAATGAGCTTGAGGGCAGTGTGCTGAATGATATAGACGTTCTGCCTGTCAATAATATTTTTGAGGTTATGCAGCATATATCAGGTGTAGAAAAAATTTCACCCTGCTATAATATAGAGTTTAAACAGAGAAAAACAGAATATTCAATTGATTTTTCAGATGTTAAGGGACAGCAGGAGGCAAAGCGTGCTATGGAAATTTCAGCAGCAGGCGGACATAACTGTCTTATGATAGGTCCACCTGGTGCAGGAAAATCAATGCTTGCAAAAAGACTTCCAACAATTCTGCCGGATATGAGCTTTGAAGAACAGCTTGAAACCACTAAGGTTTATTCAATCGCAGGCAGAATACCAAAGGGTACAGCCTTAATCAGTGAAAGACCTTTCCGCTCACCTCATTATACTGTGTCTGCACAGGCACTGACAGGCGGAGGTACAGCAATTAAGCCGGGTGAAATCAGTCTTGCTCATAACGGCGTTTTGTTTATGGATGAGTTTCCTGAATTTGACCGCCGTGCAAAGGAAAGTCTGCGTCAGCCTATTGAGGATGGTGTTGTTAATATTGCACGTGCCAGCGGCTCGGTTACATACCCCTCAAATATTATGATGATTTGTGCAATGAATCCCTGCCCTTGTGGATTTTTCGGTCATCCGACAAAGGAGTGCAAATGTACTCCTGCGGCAAAGAAAAGGTATCTTGATAAAATTTCAGGACCTATTCTTGACAGAATTGACATTCATATCGAGGTGGCTCCTGTTGATTATGAGCAGCTTTCAGATAAGTCAAAGGGTGAAAGCTCGGCAGAAATAAAAGCTCGTGTTGATAAGGCACGTGATATTCAGCGTGAACGCTTTAAAGGGACTGCTGTAACCTGCAATGCCAAAATGACACCGCAGATGACAAAGGAATATTGTGTGCTCAGTGATGATGCAAATGAGCTTTTGAAAATCAGCTTTGAAAAGCTCGGCTTGTCTGCAAGAGCATATGATAAAATACTGCGTATTGCCAGAACAATAGCTGACCTTGACAGCAGTGAAAATATAGAAATAAATCATATTGCCGAGGCTTTGCAGTATCGAAGCCTTGACAGAAAATACTGGAATATGGAGGAATAATTATGGATATTAAAAAGACTATGGCTAATCTTGAGAAAAACAATATGAAGCCGTATTTTGTTGAAACTAAGGAGGATGTTATTCCTCTTATTAAAACACTGATTGCCGATGGAGAAAGCATTTCGCACGGAGGATCGGAAACACTTAAGGAAATCGGTGCGGTTGAAATGCTTAAAGCAGGTAACTATGACTATATCGACAGGTCAGGGCTTGAGGGTGAGGAGCTTAGACAGTCATATATCCGTGCCTTTGGCTGTGATACCTATCTGACATCAGTCAATGCTGTTACCGAAAACGGGGAGCTTTACAATGTTGATGGCAACTCAAATCGTGTTGCCTGCATTGTTTACGGACCAAGACAGGTTATTGCTGTTGTTGGTATGAATAAAATCGTTAAGGATATTAATGCTGCTGTAGAGAGGGTTAAAACAACTGCAGCACCACCAAATACCAAAAGACTTAACTGTCAGACCCCTTGTGCTTTTACCGGCAAATGTATAAGTCTTAATAAAGAAAACCCTATGATTTGTGATGGCTGTGAAAGCCCTCAGCGAATTTGCTGTAACTACGTGATTTCAGCAAAACAGCGCCATAAGGACAGAATAAAGGTTATTATTGTAAATGAAAGCTTAGGGTATTGATATGCAAGCGGCAGAAGCTCACAATGTAGCTTCTGCCGCTTGTTTTTATTAATGAACCGATTGTCGTATATTTCTTGAAGTTGTATTTTTTTATCGTATAATGAAAGCATAAGAAGGGAGGAATCTTATGCAAATAAAAATCAAATTGAACAGTATGTATAAAGAGCCTGAAATAGTAATATTTACGGCTGAAATGTCTGCGGATATTGAAAGAGTTTTTAAGTTGCTTTCTGATGAAAAACCTAAAATCATTGCCGGAATTAAAGACGATAAAGTTGAGGTGATTGAACCTGCTGATATAATCAGAATTTATGCAAATTTCAAAAAGGTTTTTGCTGTTACCGATAAGGGAGAATATATGCTTAAGCTAAGACTATATGAGGCTGAAGAACGTCTTAATACCGATGAATTTGTGCGTATTTCAAAGTCTGAAATTGTTAATTTAAAAAAAGTAAAAAGCTTTGATTTGAACTTTTCAGGAACTATTTGTGTCAGATTATTGAATAATGAGGTGACATATGTTTCAAGAAGATATGTTGCCGAAATAAAAAGAGTATTGGGTATGAGGTGATTTTATGAAAAGAAAATTATTTTTACGTGGTTTGCTTGGTATTCCTGTCGGTATTACAATCGGTTATTTAATAACGATTCTCATTTCTCTTATCTGGGCACATGGATATTATTCTCCCTGTGTTCCTGATCTTGCCGAAACAGTAGGAAGTGAAATTAATGCAGTTATTCTTCAGACCTTTCTATGTGGTCTGCTTGGTGCAGGCTTTGGCGCGGCTTCGGTTATATGGGAAACTGAAAATTGGGGAATAGTAAAACAGACAGGAATTTATTTTTTAGTTATATCATTTGTTCTGCTGCCTATTGCGTATTTTGCATTCTGGATGGAACACAGCATAAAAGGCTTTTTTATCTACTTCGGTATTTTTGCGTTGATTTTTTCAGTGATCTGGATTTGTCAGTTTGTTATAGGCAAAATCAGTGTTAAAAGAATGAATGAATGCTTGTTCAAAGCGAAAAATAATGATAAGGAATAAATAAAAAATCCGTTCAGTGCTGAACGGATTTTTATTTTAATCAAACTACCTTTTTGCCTTTTTTATATACCGCTAAAATCTGCGGGTCTTTTTCCGTTAAAACGTTTTTGTTAAGCACAATGAAATCTGCGTGCTCACCCTCTGCAAGTACCTTGCAGCGTGCGTGGCTGATGTCATAATATACCATATCATTAATAAGAGGAATAACATATCCGCCTTTTAAATCAACAATTTTTGCATTGTCATAGCAGATAGGAGTGTTATATCCGACATAGGCGATTTTTTTGCCGCCTACAACCATTATTGAATAGATTGTGTTGTCATCATTAAGGGAAATAAAGTTGCCGTTAGTATATACAGTATACATAATTTACCTCTATTTTATTATATCAGCAAGCTCCTCAAGAGCAGTGATATCGGTGTCCTTAACAGTAGTTTTAATGGTAACTGTTTTCTCAACAAGAGTAATATCTTTCATCTGTTCAAATTCTGCCTTCATAGCTCTTACAGCACAAGGTGCCCATGAGCCGTTTTCAACAAGTGCAACTCGTCTGTTCTGGAAAGCTTTGCTCTTTAAGTGATGTAAAAAGTCACTCATAGGTGCAAATACACCTGCATCATAGCTTGATGCCATACATAAAAGAGTACTGTGGCGGAATGCATCCTCAACACATTCTGCAATGTCATCCCTTGAAAGGTCGGCAATTGCAACCCTCGGGCAGCCTTTTGATTCAAGTATTTCCTTCATTTTATGTGCAGCCTCAGCAGTGTTGCCGTGGATTGATGCGTATGCAATGAATACGCCCTCATCCTCAGGCTGATAGGTTGACCATAAATTATAAAGTCTTAATACATCAGGAATTGTGTCTGTAAGAACAGGACCATGAAGCGGGCAGATTGTTTCGATTTCAAGGTCAGCAGTCTTCTTCAAAAGAGCCTGTACCTTATCGCCGTATTTTCCGCAGATATTGAAGTAATATCTTCTTGCCTCGCAGGACCAGCCCTCATCAGCATCAATAGCACCGAATTTGCCGAATGCGTCAGCAGAGAACAGAACCTTTTCACTGCTTTCATATGAAACCATAACCTCAGGCCAGTGAACCATAGGAGCCATAACAAAGGTCAGAGTGTGACTGCCAAGCTCAAGAGTGTCGCCCTCATTTTTAGCTGTAACCTTGTCCATATTAACATCTGCAAACTGCGGCAGCATTCTTTTTGCTGCAGTTGAACAGATAATTTCAATTTCAGGGTACATATCAACTACAGCCTGAATATTGCCTGAATGGTCAGGTTCAAGGTGCTGGATAACAAGATAATCAGGTGTTCTGCCGTCAAGTGCAGCTGTGAGATTATCAAGCCACTGTGCTTTAACAATTTTGTCAGCAGTGTCCATTACAGCGATTTTTTCGTCAAGAATTATGTATGAATTGTATGCCATTCCGTTTGGTACAATGTACTGACTTTCAAATAAATCAAGGTCATATACGCTTGCACCTATATATTTAATATTGTCTGATATTTTAATTTCCATTACTAATATATCCTCCTTAAATTTCCAAGAACATATTAACATATTTGAAATTACTATGCA
>DBFOUY010000083.1:0-2631 GCA_048365975.1 Eubacterium sp. | reverse complement strand
TTTGAAATGGATGGCATTGAACTTGAATTTAAGGATGAAGCACTTGAGGCTGTTGCTGATATTACACTTGAAAGAAAAACAGGTGCAAGAGGACTCAGGAGCGTTTTTGAAGCAGTGCTTACTGACCTTATGTTCAATGCTCCGAGTGATGCTGCTATTGAAAAGATTATTATTACAGAAGGTGCTGTTAAAAACAGTGATGAGCCGATTGTGCTCAGAAATCCTGATAAAGAGGCTAAAGTACTGACAGCAAACAGTTTAAAAAACGCATAAATATCAATAAAAAGGCAACTTTTGTGTTGCCTTTTTTTTTCTTATATTATATAATCATTATAATTAGTTAAAGTAGGTTTATATATGAATGATTTAAACACATTTGAAAATATAATAGAACTTCCTGTTATACCGCTGAGGGGACTTGTTATTTTTCCTGAAATGGTGCTCCATTTTGATGTGGGCAGAAAAAAGAGCATTGCCGCAATAAAAAGTGCAATGAACTCAAATCAGAAGGTTTTTCTTGTCTGTCAGAAGGATGCTTCAGTCGATGACCCTTCTATTGATGAGTTGTATATAACAGGTGTTGTTTGCAGTATAAAGCAGATGACAAGAATTCCCGGAAGTGAGAATTTAAGAGTTTTTGTTGAGGGCTTGGAGCGAGGATGTATTGTCAGCTCTACACAGACCAAACCATATATTAATGCTGTAGTTCAGTATGCTGAGGAAACAAACTCAGCAAAGGACAGCAGAGAAGCCGCTGCTTATCTCAGGGCACTGCGTAAAGAGTTTGAAAAATATGCATCTCTTATGCCAAAAATCAGCAATGATGTTATTGCAACCATTCTTTCAATTGATGACGGCGGCAAGCTTGCAGATTACATATGCTCAAATACATTCCTTGATTATGCTGAAAAGCAAAGCGTATTAGAAGCTTATGATTCCTTTAAACGAGTAGCTGAACTGCTTGTAGCTCTAAAAAAGGATAATGCTACGCTTGAAATAGAGGCTGAAATTGCCGAAAAGGTTAAGGAAGAGATTGACAAAAATCAAAAAGAGTATTACCTCAGAGAGGAAATGAAGGTTATTTCCGAGGCACTCGGTGATAGTAAAAGCCCTGTGCAGGAGGCAGACGAATATAGAGAAAAGGTTAATATTTTAAAATGCAGTGATGATATTAAGGACAGGCTTTTCAAAGAGTGTGACAAGCTTATGAAAATGCCGTCAGGCTCACACGAGGCAACTGTTGTCAGAAATTACCTTGATAAATGTCTTGAGCTGCCATTCGGAATTTTTACAAAAGACAATACTAATCTTAAACGTGCACGCCAGAAGCTTGAAAAAGACCACTATGGGCTTGATAAGGTCAAGGAAAGAGTCGTTGATGCTCTTGCTGTTTACAGAAGAAATCCTGATTTTAATGGTCAGATTATCTGTCTTGCAGGTCCTCCCGGTGTCGGCAAAACCTCAATTGTTAAGTCGCTTGCATCATCAATGAACAGAAAATATGTCAGAGTTGCTCTCGGCGGTATTCATGATGAGGCTGAAATCAGAGGTCACAGAAAAACATATATCGGTGCAATGCCGGGCAGGATAATAGATGCTGTTATTAAGAGCGGCACTATGAATCCGATTATTCTGCTTGATGAGATTGACAAGCTCGGTAATGATTATAAGGGCGATCCGTCATCAGCTTTGCTTGAGGCACTTGACCCTGAACAGAACAATACTTTTACAGACCATTACATAGATTTCCCATTCAATTTAAGCAAAGCAATGTTTATTACAACTGCAAACGATACATCTGCTATCCCTGCACCGCTTTACGACAGAATGGAGGTTATTGAGCTTAATTCATATACTGCCCAAGAAAAATTCCATATTGCAAAAAAGCATCTTATAAAGAAAGAAATGGCTAAGCACTGCCTTTCTGCAAGAGAATTTAAAATTTCAGACAGTGGTATTTATTCCTTGATTGAATGTTATACCCGTGAAGCAGGTGTTCGCCGTTTAGAAAAGGAAATTGCGGCACTTTGCAGAAAAGCAATTATTGAGCTTGATGACGGAAAAAGTTCATTTAAAGTAACTGATGAAAATATAGAAAATTATTTAGGAAAAAAGAAATATCTTAAGGATAAAATCAGCAATGAAAATCTTGTGGGCACAGTCAATGGACTTGCCTGGACAAGTGTCGGCGGAACAATGCTTCCTATTGAGGTTTCCGCTCTTGACGGCACAGGAAAGATAGAACTGACAGGCAACCTCGGTGATGTTATGCAGGAAAGTGCTAAAACTGCAGTTTCCTATGTGCGCTCAAAATCTGCTGAATTTGGCATTGATTCTGACTTTTATAAAACTAAGGATATTCATATTCACGCACCTGAGGGTGCTGTGCCTAAGGACGGACCATCTGCAGGTCTTGCAATAACAACTGCTCTTGTCAGTGAGCTTACAGGTGTTGCAATCAAGTCAAATGTTGCAATGACAGGTGAAATAAGCCTTAAGGGCAGAGCAATGGCAATCGGCGGTCTTAAAGAAAAATCAATGGCTGCTTATAATGCAGGTTGCGACACAGTAATCATTCCACGTGATAATGAGCGTGATTTGTGTGAGATTTCTGACGAGGTTAAGGGCTTC
>DBFOUY010000082.1:0-11508 GCA_048365975.1 Eubacterium sp. | reverse complement strand
TCTATTTTTTCTGTTTTTAGAATTTTGTTTATCCACGATGACATTTTATCTATACTATCGCCTTTTTGTACTTTTGTTGATTTACCGTGACCGATAATATCAAGGGTAAGAATGTTATATTTATCTTGAAAATAGTCAATTTGTGCTTGAAACATATTGTGGTTTACAAAAGCAGCATGTATAAAAAGTATCCACTCAGCCCTTTCCTTTCTACTGATATAATAAACAATAGGCGATTCTTCTAAATGGTATTGTTTCATATTTCACCGTTCCTCATCTTTCTTAACAAGCTTTCAAACCAGTCGATATTAAATTTAATCAGTTCTTTTCCATAAAGAGCGGAAACAAACTGATAGTTAAGTATATCTTTATTTTCCTCTGAAATTTTGATATTTTCTGCTTCTTCACATATTGCCGATAATACATTATATTTTTCATTCAAAAATATTAAATGCTGTTGTATGCTTATTTCACGATTTTTTTTATCCGAAAATCCCATAAAATAGACCTTTGCCAACTCTGGGCTTTTGGGACTTTGTTCTTCTATGGGTGCATTTATCCATTCGAAAAAATGTTGCCGTCCACTTTCGGTTATGCAATAAACTTTCTTATACTTTCCATTATCAACTATTTCCTCATAGCTGATAAACCCACAATTCAGCAATTTTCTTATAGCTGCCTGTATGCTTCCCATACTACTGCTATACATCAAATTGATTCCTTTATCTATTCTTTCCCTTAGTTGATAGATTGTTCTATTGCACATAAGTAAAAGCCCAAGAATGATATTGTCCATCGTTAACCTCCATACATTCCTATTAGTAACATTACTATTATACGCATCTTGTGTTTAAAAGTCAAGTAGACAGATATTTTTTAACAAATGCACAGCGACAGAGCTTTTACCCTCTGCCGCCTGTCTGTTATGCGTAGATTATTTCCTCGTTTACAATCTCCATTGCACAAGCCCGTATGTTGTTCATCCTCCCGACCCATTCTAAGGCGTTTTCAGCCTTTAGCCGTTCCGTAATGCCCTGTGCCTGTTTCATGCCCTCTATGAGCCTTTCAAAGCGTTCCTGCGCCTGCCTGTCAATGTCGGCAAGGTAGGCGTTGAGCCTGCCGCTTGTGAGAAGATTGGTGTATGTAACCTTTCGATACTGCTTCAGATAGTCCAAGTGCCGCTGTCCCCATATGCCTATGGGCTGTTCTTCTTCGGCGGGTACGATTAAGCACGGTATTAAGTAATCTCCTTGCCGCTCATATTTGCCGCCCAGTTCTTCAAATAATGATTTAGCCATTGTCTGTTACCTCCACATTCTTTTTTATTTTGAATGTCCGCAAAATCCGTCCTACATCCGAGGGCCTCCAAGGGCAGTCAAGATTGTGGATTGCAATTAACTTATCCTGTACATTTGTACCTGCGCCCATTTTCTGTGTTGAGCCGAGCAGTACACGGACATTTCCGCTTCGGACCTTTGCGAATAAGTCAGCTTTCTTTTTATCGGTATCAGCATCGTGTATAAATGCTATTTCTTCAGGTGGTATGCCTTTGACAATCAGCTTATCCCGAATATCATTGTAAACAGAAAAAGTTCCGTCTTTTTTCGGAGTGGAAAGGTCACAGAATAATAACTGCGTTGATTTTTTATCAGCGGTTTTCTCCCATATTTCAAAAACATTGTTAATGCAGACATTAACCTTGCTGTCCTCAAAATCAGGCAGCATAGGATTGATAAGCCTTTGGTCAAGTGCAAGTTTTCTGCCGTCATTAGTTACCTTGAGCATATTATCAATATTGGCATCAACTGCACCGCCCCTAATTTTTTCTGCTCTGTCAGCAAGGCTTTCAACCATTTCTGTCTGAATATCAGACGGCTTTACTGAAATATTATGATAGTTTGCTTTCGGCACAGGAAGTTTAAGCATTTCGGCAGTTTGTATATCTGCACATTCTTTGAACATTGCCATAAGTTCAGGCAGATTATTGAACTTTGCAAATCGTGTTTTTGCTCTGTAACCTGTGCCTTCGGGTTTAAGCTCAATGGAGTTTACTGTTTCGCCATAGTTGGCTGCCCACGCATCAAAGAATAATAAATCCTGTTTACGCAAAATTTCATATTGCAGATAACGCTGAATTGTATACAGTTCAACCATTGAATTGCTTATTGGAGTACCTGTTGCAAATATAATACCTTTGCTACCTGTAAGCTCATCAAGATATTGGCATTTCATAAACAGGTCACTTGATTTTTGAGCATCTACTTGAGAAATACCGCCCACATTTCTCATTTTTGAATATGTGAAAAGGTTTTTAAAATAATGACTTTCGTCCACAAATAGGCGGTCAACACCGAGTTCTTCAAAGGTTACAACATCATCTTTTCGGCTTTGGTCATTAATTCTTTTCAGTTTTTCCTCAAGTTTTTTTCTTGTTCCAACAAGCTGTTTAACAGTAAAGTTTTCACCCTTATCTGCTTTCATAACAGCGATGCCTTCGGTTATCTCTCTGATTTGTTTTTCAAGATTGGCAACCTGTCTTTCTATGCTTACAGGTATCTTTTCAAACTGTGAATGACCGATAATTACTGCATCATAATCACCTGTGGCAATCTTGGCACAGAACTTTTTTCTGTTCCTTTTCTCAAAATCTTTCTTTGTAGATACGAGAATATTTGCAGTGGGATATAGTGTTAAATACTCGCTTGCCCATTGAGATATGAGATGATTTGGTACAACAAAAAGCGACTTGTTGCATAATCCAAGCCGCTTTGATTCCTGCGCTATTGCTGTCATTTCAAAGGTTTTCCCTGCACCTACGCAATGTGCAAGCAGGGTGTTACCGCCGTATATTGCCCTTGCCGCTGCGTTTCTCTGATGCTTTGTAAGGGTTATTTCAGGATTCATTCCGCCGAATACAATATGCTTTCCGTCATATTCTCTCGGTCTGATAGAATTGAATTTTTTGTTATACAGTTTGCAAAGTTCTTCCCTGCGTTCAGGATCAGACCATATCCAATCCTTGAACTTTTGCTTCATGATTTTCTGTTTTTGCTGTGCTATGGCGGTTTCCTGCTGATTAAGAACAGCCTTTCGCTTTCCCTCGTCATCCTCATAATAATCAAACACACGCACATCACGCATATTAAGAGTATTTTCAATAATTCTGTACGCATTTATTCTGTCTGTTCCATAGGTGCTTGTTGCATTAAGATTTCCTCTGTCTGAAGATTTACCCTCAACATTCCATTCACCTGTATATGCAGAATAATTTATGCGTATATTCCATTGACTTCTGAAAGGTGTTTCGAGCAGTTCATACATAAATTGCTCAATATACTTTATCGGTATCCAGTTCGCACCGAGCTGCACAGTGATTTCAGCCGCTGTCAAATCAATAGGCTGTACCTTTTTAAGAGCCTCAACATTAACAGCATAGTCATCAGGGTATAGTTTAGCTAAACGCTTGGCAAATTCAAGTTTTTCACGCACATTGCCTGACAGATATTCATCAGCGGTAAGGTATTTATCATTATTACCATTTCCGTATTTATACATCGGATTGAGGAAAATTACACCCTTTAAATCTTCAAATATCTGCTGTTCTGTCTTGCTTGTAAGCTGACACATAAACTCCATATCAATCTTCGCTTTTTCACCGATACATATGCCGAGAGCTTCGGTAGATGTGTCTGCATGAGTTTTAGCAATATGCGGCTGAATAGTTCTTTTTGAAAATATATCGGCTTTTCGTTCAAGTTTGCCTTCCTTGATTATTTCGAGCGAGCATAACAGATAATATGAACTGTCATCACAAAATGCAGAACTGTTGGCTCTGCTGTTTATAAGACCATATTTCTTGCTGAAATTATCATAAAGAGAATTGAGTTTTTCCTGCTCTTTCTGTATTTCATAATCAGAATAATCTTTAGTCTGCATATCAATGAGATTACGCAGACAATCACGGATTGCAACCATACCTTTGATTCTGTTTTCGGCAGTCATATTAGCATTGATTGCCCTCATAAGAGAGTTTTCTCGATAATATACTTTGCCATCGACAACAGTAAAAGAAAAGTTACGCACGGTAGGATCAGCAGGAATATATTCTTCTTCATCTTCGCTGATTTCATCGTCAATATAATAATCGGTTATCTGACCTTTTACATTTGAAACAGCCTTATCAAGCAAGGTTTCAAGACTTTCTGTTTCACTTGCTTTGCATGTACTGTCCATACCGAATCTGCTTGATTGCATAACCATTTCGCCGAGTACCATATCAGGATTATCAACAAAATATTTGTTCATTCTGATACCATTCTCGTCTGTATCAAGCTGCACCCAATCAGGTTCAATATCGGTTATCCTATCTCGTTTTTGGAGTATAAGAATATCGGATGTTACCTCTGTGCCTGCATTGCCTTTAAAGGTATTATCAGGCAGTCTGACAGCACCAAGCAATTCGGCTCTCTGTGCAATATATTTTCTGACTGCACTGTTTTCCTTATCCATTGTACCCTTGCTTGTAACAAGGCACATAATACCGCCCGGTCTTAGCTTATCAAGAGATTTTGCAAAGAAATAATCGTGAATAAGGAACTTGTTTTTATCGTACCTTTTATCCGTTACTTTTATATCACCAAAGGGAACATTGCCGACTACTGCATCAAAAAAGCTGTCGGGCATTTCAGCCTGTTCAAACGGAGAGGTCATAACAGATGAAGTCTGATAAAGCTGCTGTGCAATGCCTGCCGATATGCTGTCAATCTCAACACCATACATTTTACTGCCTTTCATATTATCAGGCAGCATACCTATAAAGTTACCGATAGCACACGAAGGCTCAAGGATATTGCCCTGTTTAAAGCCGAGGTTTTCAAGCACCTTATATATTGCAGAAATAACTGTCTGTGGTGTATAAAAGGCAGTTAATACGCTGTCCATTGCAGTCTTATATTCTTCGGGACTCAGTGTTTCATAAAGCTCGATAAATTCATCTGCCCATGCTTCGTTATTCTCATCAAAGGCTTCGGGTATTCCGCCCCAGCCAACATAGCCCGATAATATTTCCTGTTCTTCGGGAGTAGCAAAACGATTTTCAAATTCACATTCTTTCAACACATTTATAGCTGCCATATTCCTACGAAAGCGCTCTTTTTTACCGACAGTTTCAATTTCCTTTTCAGCAAAATTATAATCGTGTCTTTCAGACATCGGAATTTCAGGATGCAAGTCAAAGGTCTGTACTCTTGATTTAGGTTTTGATTGCGATACTGTAAGAGGTTTATCCTCTTGTTGTTGCTCAGACTCTGTTGTTTCAATTTCTTCTGCCACAGGCTGTTCATATTCCGCAATCTCAAAATGATTCATCGGAGGATCAAGGTCATTTAAGAATGATGTTGAAATATGTTCATCAGTATCGGGATTGTTATATACCTTTACTGAAGTCGGTACACCTGCATAACTGTTATCGTTGATCTCGTCAACAAATTCTTTTTCGTCATAAAACTCTTGGCTGTAACCGACTGTTCCGTCATTTGCAAGATAATCAATAACACCGACAGGCATTTTGTCTGTCGGCTTTTTCTCAGGCAAATAGGAATCTTCCCGTCTTTTGCCATTTTCAAGAGATGACACAACAGCAGCATATCCGAGTTCATTGATTCCTTTGATATACTTGTCTTTACTGCGAACAGGAAAACCGCACATTGCAATTCTGTCCTTGTATCCAACATCTCGTCCCGTCAATACAATGTCAAATTTATCGGCAACAATTCTTGCATCGTCACCCATAATCTCAAAGAAATCACCGACCTGATAAAGAATAATATCATCTTTATATATCCTCTTAATATTCCTGTACTCATCCCATATGGGTGATTTTGACGGCTTTTCAATGCTTTCAAGTGAAAGAACTCTATCGTGCCTTTGTCCGTTTTCTTTATCGGTCTTGACCTCTGCAATTTCTTGCTGTGGCAGACTGTCGTTGAAATCAAAAATACTGAACTGTAATGGCTCAGCCTTTTCTTCTGTTATATATTTTCCGCTTTCAATAAGCTGTCCGATAATTTCAGAAACAATATTCCAACTGAAAAAAGACTCCTCTGTTCTTGAAAGGTACGCACCTTTCCACAGTAGGAGTCCTTCTTTTTCAGCCTTATAGCCGACACGAATATTATTAACATCAAGTTCTGTATATGCGTCAGGGTAGGATTGCATTACAAAATCCGCTCTGTCGGTTATATCTGAATGATGTTTGAAATATTCTGCAATATTCCTTTTTGATACAGATAAATCATCATTGGTATTTTTAAGAATACCGAGCACTAAATCTTCATCGGCAAAAGGCGGTAATTCTTCAGTTACAGACTGTAAACTATCTCGTTCATCACGATTTCCTGTACTCGACTTTTCAGATTGTTCATTGCCTGTACCCAATCCATCTGATTGTCGGCTTTCATTTTCTCCGTCAATCCTTCCTGTTCTGACATCTGCATTATCAATGTTTCTTCCATTGCTTTCGCTTTCCTGTCTACTTCCGACAGATGACTGTTCAGTCTGCCCGATGTCATCAGATTGTAGTAGATTACTCTGTGATTCTCCTTGAGAAATTTCCTCCTCATCTGCCCATATCTGCTCAAGGTCAAATTCTTCTGACTTGGCATAACGATATTTGGTATCTGATAGCCGTTTTCTGTTCTGTAAGTGAGTTCTGTCATAATCTGCACTCCTTTCAATATTTTTGTTTACGGCTTTAGTATAATCAGAGCGGTCATTTTCTGCAATTATGCGATTTTCCATTTCAAGAGATTTAACTGTTTTTGAAATCTCATAAAGCACGGTTTCAGATATATCACTTGTTGCATAACCGATTGAATTGAGTGTATCAGGAGTATTGAAATTAACAATATCCTTAAAATCATCTCTACTGAAATATTCATCTGTATCTAAACCAAGCCTTGATAACATCATATATGCAATACTGTTTTTTACAGTTGTTTTATACATTGACGAAATCATATCGTCATCAAGTTTTTCAAGAAAACTGTCTTTGGTAATCATCAGCAAATCAGAAAGATAATCAGGTATATTATCCTCAATAACATTTTCGGCAGCAGACATAACGGCACTATAAATATCACTTTTATCTTCAAGTTCTCCGAAAGAATTTTCAAGAGTTTCAATAACATCGGATTCATATTCAGTCTTATACTGCCACACAGGAACAGGCTTTGCATTTTTTGTTTCGTGCGTATCAGAAATATCAAAATAGTATTTCAGATTACGGCTTTCGGAAAATACTGCAATTCCTTTTGCCCCTCGGTTTACCCATCTGTAAAACCTTTTATTCCATCGTACTGTTTCAAGAACGGCAGTTGCATCAGGTCTTTGTGCATAAACAAGCAGTTGTTCATCAAAACGCAGACGGTAATTATGGCATACAGATGATAAAAAGCTCTGCCAGTTATATGGAGAACTTACTACTTCTTTACTTATCTGATTATATATATCAGTTATTAGTTCAAATTTACTGCTCATCTTGAGTCACCAAATTCTCTGTCTTTAGGTTTTATCGGTCTGCCTTTATCATCGTAATTCTTAGGATCAGCGGCAGGGACTGCCCATCCGAACATCGAGCCTGCCTTCATTGCTTCAAACTGTGCAGGAGTGATTTTTCTTGAATTGTTAAGCATATTGACATTATTAATATTTTCTTCCTTATCATCAACTGCATAATCCGTCTGAAAATATCCCTCTGCACCTTTTTTTATTAAACCGATTTCATTCGTGCTTTCGATATATACAAAACAGTCATCAGGAAGTGAAGAACGAAGTGGAATAACAGTGTTCCCACCTCGTTCCAAAAGTTCAGCAAACTCGCAGATATGAAAATTATTGATATACTTTTCTTCAACTCCTCTTATTATCTGAAAGTGGTAATCATCAATATATCTGCAAATACGGGAATGACTTTCGCCGTTATCAAGCGTAATCTGAATTTTATCTCCGTCAGGAATGGTAAAAAGTGTTTTGTATTTACTGTTTACAAACCTTATGCCTTTTTCTGCATTTTTTAGATGCTCTTCAAACACTTCTCTCTGATATGCGGTAACAGAAAAACTGTAATGTTCGGGATTGATATTGCAGCATATCAAGAAAGCATAATCGTTTGTATCAACTCTGAAACCATAACCATTGCTTTGCAGATTTAAAGGAAATCTGCTGTTAGGTCTTGTAGAACAAAGCAGTTTCATATCTTCTACATTTCTGATTATTCCACGAAACTGAGGATCATTCTGCAAAGCATCAATCACGCTGTTTAAGGTATTCTGAAATTCAGATGTATTTCTGCTTTCTATTTCTTCATACCAATTTGTTTTTACACTTTTTCCATCAGTTCCAAAATCTCCGTGTATATATCCGATACGACCTGTATACAGATTTAATTGCTGATTCTGCATAAAACAATATCGCATTTCGTTTTCTTTCATTGTACGCATTGTAAGGGTATCAGTTGTCTGTATCATCTGCACCTCCAAGATACGAATAAAGTTTACCTGCCTTTGCATATTTCTGCAATTCCATAATTACAGTGAGTTCGGGAATAGTAATACTGTTAATTGCAAGTGCCTTTTCAAGTGATAAAGACTGTAATTCTTTTTCTGTTTTATATCCGTTTTCATAGAGTTTATTAAGAACTCTTGTTTTTGTCTGAAATGTTGCTTTGCTTCCCATTTTTAGCCTTTGCCTCCTTCATTTCGTCAAGCAGTCTTTTCGTACAAAATCCGCAGAAATTGATTGTTCTGTCACGATAATTACACTTTGAGCAATCATATTTCTTTTTGTTCATTTTTAAGGTGTATCCCTCCTTAACTTCATCATCATTTCCATTCCTGATTCTGTAAACGCATACCAATTTGTATGGTCAAATTTTGATTTGGCAAGTTTCTTTTTCTTTAAAACACCGCACTTAACAAGGTATTTGAATGAACGCTGAATCTGGTCTTTGGAATAAAAGGGAAGTATAGTTGAGGTAATAACTGCTGAACTGCGATACCACATATCGTCATTCATATCCACGACATTTTCATCGTCATTCAAAATATTTTCCCAAAGATACTGTATGAGAACAGCATTTCTGACACCATATCTGACTGCAAGGTCTTTATCAAAATAAAACATAGTTTCCTCCTTGAATAAAGTAAAAGGGCAGTTCAAAAACTGCCCTTAATGTTATTAAGCTTAATTATCTTTTTTGCGGTTTTTAACCTGCAAGAAGATAAAACCGCCTACAATAACTGCAACTAAACAGATTGCAATAATAGTTTTTGTTGTCATAAATTAATCCTCCTTGTTAGTTTTTCTTTTGCGTATAATATATGATGTTAATACAATAATTCCGAGTGCTGAGAAACCACCGAGTGATGCCCACAATGCCATATTGCTGTCATCCCCGGTTTTAGGAGTAGATGGCTTTTCAGGTACATGAACATTAATCTTAACAGTCTGACTGTCATCATCAATGTCAGCGTGTACGACAATCTCAGCATTATCTCTGTAAAGCGTTTCAAACACAACAAGCTCAGTAGTTTCCTTGATATACTTGCTATCAAAAGTGAATGAAACAGTAACCACACCATTGCTGTTTTCAGGTGTAAATATTACCTCGCTTGTAACCGTCTTTCCGTTAATCTCAAATGGCTTTCCTGTTGATTTATCCATAAGAGTACCGACAATCTTGTATTCTTTTCCAACTGTGAGATTTCTGTATTCAACAATATCTTCAATAGTGATTTCACCTTTTGCGGTAACCTCTTTTTCACCACCGATATTTGCAGTGGTCTTGATTTCAGGCACTTTAACATTTACAGTCTGTCCCTCATCCTCAATATCAGAATGAACAGCAAGTTCTTTTCCGTCATAGTAAAGAGATTCAAAAACTACAATATCCGTATCAGACTTGATATACTTTGAATCAAAAACAAACTCAACTGTTACATTCCCGTTAGGTTCAGTTGGTGTAAAGGTCGTTTCAGATATGATTTCCTTATCATCAATAAGCAATGGCTCTCCTGTGGATTTATCCATAAGAATGCCTTTGAGTACATATTCCTTATCCACAATTAAGCTCTTGTACTCGACTGTATCAACGAGTGTGAATGTTTCTGTTGCAAAAACTTCCTTTTCTTCATTTACAGTTGCAGTAGTCCTGATTTCAGGAACTTTGACAGTAATGGTCTGACCCTCATCTTCAATATTAGCGTGTACTGCAAGCTCTTTTCCGTCTTTGTAAATCGATTCAAAAACTACAATGTCGGTATCTGCTGTTATATATTCCGCAGGAATGGTAAATTCAACTATTGCAGTTCCGCTCGGTTCTGTCGGAGTAAAGACTGTTTCAGATATAATTTCCTTATCATCAATAATAAGTGGATTGCCTGTTGTTTTATCCATTAATATACCTTTGAGGACATATTCCTTATTCGGAACAAGGTGCTGATATTCTACTGTATCAACAAGTGTGAATGATTCTGTTGCGAAAACTTCCTTTTCTTCATTAACAGTTGCAGTAGTCTTGAGTTCAGGGATTCTGTCATTTACAACAGTCATTTCAATAATCTGCTTATCTGAATTGATTGTGATGTGATGATACTCATCATTTGGAAGATAATTATCGGCAGGCTTAAGTTCTTTGATTACATAATTACCAAACGGAATATTATCAAAAATAAAAATGCCATTCTCGTCTGATTCAGCAGTAAGAATGGCATTGTCTTTAGTGTATTCTGTTGTGTCTGATTTGAACAGTCCGAATAAAGCACCTTTAATAACTGCATTGGTTTCTCTATCTATCTTTAAGCCTTTGACTGAGCCATAAATCAACTTGTTTTCAATAGACTTTGAGTTATTAAGATTTATTTTAATGACATCAATATTCTGACCTTTATAATATGTGTCAAATTCGTATTTTGTATTAGAGAGAATATAATGCTCGTCAGTTGCAATTTCCTTTGCATACCACTTAAAGCCTATTGGTAAATCGCAGTTAAATTGGAGTTTTCCGTTTTCATCGCAGTTTCCATAAGTGATTAAAGCATCTTTCGGAATAACTATTCCGTCTGCTGCCATAATCTTCTCATTTGCATAAATACCGAATTGTACTGAAAGAATTTCATTGTTATTGCCGATGCCGAATGTTTCATTCTGTTCCATAATCTTATCAAGTGAAACAGTAACTCTCTGTCTTTCGTTGTAAACAGAAAGAGCAGTTGATGTTACAGAAACATTCTGTCCTGCATAGGTAAGTTCAACATTATACTGCATATCAGCATTAAGAAAGCCATTAGGGGCAGTTTTCTCAATTACAGTATATTTACCGAGATAGAGCGGCTTGGATTTAGCAATTCCATTTTTGCCTGTTGTGATTTCATCGACCTTTTCGCCCTGATAATATCTTGTTGTTCCGTCAAGAGTAGTTATATCCTCGGCTGCATAGATTTCAAATACTGC
>DBFOUY010000081.1:0-2996 GCA_048365975.1 Eubacterium sp. | reverse complement strand
CCATAATTGAACCAACGAATACACCATGATTCCAGTCCTTTGACTGATATACAAGCGGAGTGAGCTTAGCACGTCTGCCGCCGAATACGATAGCAGAAATCGGAACACCCTGTGGGTTTTCAAACTCGCTTGAAATACAAGGACAGTTAACAGCAGGAGCTGTAAATCTTGAGTTTGGATGAGCACCCTTCTCTTCGCTTTCAGCACCGTTCCAAGGATTACCCTTCCAGTCAATTGCATTTGTTGGCGGATTCTTGTCAAGACCCTCCCACCAAACAGTGTTGTTGTCAAGGTTATGACAAACATTGGTGAAGATTGTGCCCTTCATTGTTGACTTAAGAGCATTTGGATTTGATTTCATATTTGTACCTGGTGCTACACCGAAGAAACCATTTTCAGGGTTGATAGCATAAAGACGTCCGTCAGGACCTTTTCTGATCCAGGAAATATCGTCGCCTACGCACCAAACCTTGTAGCCCTTGCTCTGATATCCCTCAGGTGGAATAAGCATAGCGAGATTAGTTTTACCGCAAGCTGATGGGAATGCGGCACAGATATACTTAACCTCTCCGTTCGGCTTTTCAAGACCGAGGATGAGCATATGCTCTGCCTGCCAGCCCTCGTTCTTACCAAGATAAGAAGCTATACGAAGTGCAAAGCACTTTTTGCCGAGAAGAACGTTTCCGCCGTATGCTGAGTTAACTGAGATGATTGTGTTGTCTTCAGGGAACTGGCAAATCCATCTGTTCTCAGGGTCAACATCACATTTGCAGTGCATACCGCGAACCCAGTCATTGCTGTCGCCAAGGCAGTCAAGAACAGCCTTGCCGACTCTTGTCATAATATTCATATTAAGAACTACATAGATTGAGTCTGTGATTTCAATACCGATCTTTGAGAAAGGTGAACCAACAGGACCCATTGAATAAGGAATGATGTACATTGTTCTGCCCTCATATGAGCCTGCAGCAATGTCATATAACATTTTGTAGCACTTTTCAGGATCCATCCAGTGGTTAGTAGGACCAGCGTCCTTTTCATTCTTTGTGCAGATAAGAGTTCTGTCCTCAACACGTGCAACGTCGTTCTCTGCTGTTCTGTGAAGATAGCAGTCCGGAAGAAGCTCTTCGTTCAGTTTAATCATTTCGCCTGTTTCAACAGCCTCAGCCTTGAGAGCAGCAATCTGCTCATCAGAACCATCAACCCAAACAATGTTTGATGGCTTTAAAAGCTCAACCTTTTCGTCAAGCCAAGCAAGTAATGATTTGTTAGTTGTGAAATTTGTTTCCATTACTTATTCTCCTTTAGCAATAGTTTGTAATATCATTGAGAATCAAATTACATTATAGTAATTCACTTATAGATTATACCAAATAATAGCAAAAATTCAATAGAACTTAATAAAATTCATTATTTTGCCACAATTAATTTAAAGTCGGTTAATTACTTTTGTAGCTTTTATCAATAGGCATAGTAGCATAGGCATTAAGGTTTTCGACAGCAGTGTTATTCTGTATAAATTCATAATATCCCTGTGAAGCAATCATAGCCGCATTGTCACCGCAGTATTTAAGCTCAGGGAGATAAAGCTGCCATTTATTTTTTCTGCAAAGCCTTTCAGCCTCGCTTCTCAGCTTTGAGTTTGCAGAAACACCTCCTGCTATAACAAGCTTACTGAATCCGAAATCCTTTGCAGCCTTCTCAAGATTAGTGATAAGGCAGTCAACTACACCCCTCTGAAATGACGCCGCAAGGCTCGGAATATCAATTTCCTCACCTTTCTGCTGAGCATTGTGGACTATATTTATTACAGATGTTTTCAATCCGCTGAAGGAAAAATCATACGGACTGCCTGACACTCTCGGCTTAGGGAAAGCGTATTTATTTTCATCGCCCTGAACGCTCAGTCTGTCAATGCTGACTCCGCCGGGGTATTCAAGACCCATTGTCCTTCCTGCCTTGTCAAGAGCCTCACCTGCTGCATCATCACGTGTTTTGCCTATAATTTCAAAATCGGTATAGCTTTTGACTGCAACAATATGAGAATGTCCGCCGCTTACAATAAGGCACAAAAACGGAGGTTCAATATCACTTGAAATATAATTTGACGCAATATGCCCTCTTATATGATGAACAGGCACAAGCGGAGTATCAGTAGCAAGCGCAAGTCCCTTTGCAAAATTAACACCTACAAGCAGTGCGCCGATAAGACCCGGGGCATATGTAACTGCAACCGCATCAATACCATCCATTGTGCAGTCAGCCTGCTCAAGTGCCTCTTTAACAACACCGCTTATTGACTCGGCGTGACGGCGTGAAGCAATCTCAGGCACTACTCCGCCATAGAGCTTATGCTCCTCAAGTGAGGTAGCTATTATGTTTGATAAAACCTTTCGTCCGTCCTCAACAACTGATGCCGCAGTTTCGTCGCAGGAGGACTCAATACCTAAAATTTTCATACTTTTCCCTTTAATTTAAATGTCATAATTATTGCATTTTCGGTTGGATTTGAATAATAGTTTTTACGTATTCCTATTTTTTCAAATCCAAAGGACTCATAAAGCCTGATAGCAGGCACATTATTTTCCCTTACGTCAAGAAAAACAGCGTCAGGCTTATTTGATAAAAAGCATTCATTCAACAAGGCTCTGCCGATACCGAGCCGTCTGTATTCAGGCAACACTGCAACGCGCATTATATCACCCTCACCTGCTGCAAGCTGCATACTCATATATCCTGCGGGCTTTCCGTCAGCATAGGCAATATTGAAATAATTGTTTTCAACTCCGACAGAGTCGCATATACTCTGCTCTGTCCAGGGGGTTGAAAAGCAGGACTGCTCTATCAAAAATATGTCAGCCGTATTTTCTTTTTCTGCTTTGATAATTTTTATATTCATATATTATTCCGTATTATATTTCTATCAATTTATTAAAGTAATTTTAAAAATCAGCATAAATTAATGTGCGTCAAACCAAGTGTTGCCTATTTTTGCC
>DBFOUY010000080.1:0-2664 GCA_048365975.1 Eubacterium sp. | reverse complement strand
AATATTATTATTATGATGATAGTTTTCTTACTACACAGAATGCGGATGTTGCATATGTTGGATTTTTTGCTGCAAGATGGGCAGAAATAACTGTTGAGAATGTTGATTTTTATGAAAGTGTTAAGGATACAGATAGGACAATTGTTAGTGATGTTAAACCTGCTGAAACTCCTGAACTTTTATTCAGAAATGATCCATATTCAACTAAGCCTATTTATGAATTTGACTTAGATCTTGATAATGCCAAGGGTACTGTTACTGTTAAGATGAATGATAAGGTTGTTGCTCAAGACAGACCAATTTCTGATATTGAGCATTTTACTGCTAATTTGAATGCGAACTCTGTTAATAAGCTCGTTGCTGTATTTACTCCTGACGATAGCCTTAATTTAACCAGCTATGAACCTATTGTTATAAGAGAAAATATTTATCATAAGAGTGTAAATCCTTCTGTTACTACTGTTTATGCAAGTCCTGAGGGCAGTTTTAAGGGAAATGGTACAGAGGGTAATCCATATGATATTTATACTGCGATTGGTTTCTTACAGCCGGGACAGACTCTTATATTAAAGGGTGGTACTTACAAGCTTACTAAGCCTATAGAGATTTTGTACGGAGATAATGGAACTTCTAATAAGATGATTACTGTTCAGGCAAAGAAGGGTGAAAAGGTTATTGTTGACGGTCAGAATATGACTGCCGGAGTTGTTCTTGGCGGTGATTACTGGCATTTTAAGGATATTGAATTTACAAATTGTGCAGAAAATCAAAAGTGTTTCCATTTAGGTGGCAGTCACAATATTATTGAAAACTGTATATTCTCTAATAACAGAGATATGGGTTTACAGATAAGTAGAATAAGCGGTAAGGATCAACCTGATTTTGACCAGTGGCCTTCTTATAACTTAATTTTAAATTGTGAGTCATATAACAATTGTGATCCATCTATGATTAATGCAGATGGTTTTGGTGCTAAACTTACTGTTGGTAATGGCAATGTATTCAGAAACTGTAAGTCACATAATAATGTTGATGATGGTTGGGATTTATATACTAAGGTTAACACAGGCGCTATCGGTTCTGTTACTCTTGAAAATTGTGAATCATATAGAAATGGTTGGAGATTAAACGCTGATGGCACAGAAACTCCTTATAATGCAGGAGGTAACAATGGCTTTAAGTGCGGCGGTGAAAATGTTGCTGTACAGCATGTTTTAATTAATTGTAAGGCTTGGGGTAACGGAAATAATGGTATTACTACTAACTCAAATCCTGCGCTTAAGTTAGTTAATGTTATAGCCTATGATAATGAGGGTGCAAATGTAAGACTTTATAGTGATAAGCCTGCTGAATATAACTATGATGTTCAGGGAGTAAAATCTGCTAATGCAGGTGAACCTGATGTAGTTGGCACTCTTACTCAGGATACAGATTATAAGAATGCAAGTGAAACTCCTCTTGCAAGTGAGATTAACTATTGGTGTGATTCTGATAATAGTGCTGGTGTAAACTCTGTTGGAAAGACTATTTATGTAGAGCAACTTTTAAAGAAGTAATTTTAAAAAAATATTTTGACCTCCCTTTTGTTCAAGAGGGAGGTCTTTGTTAAGGAAATAAATATTATGAGATTTGAAGGATTTAATGAATATACAAACGAATACCTTGTAGGTATAAAATTTAATAATAACAAGGTTTGGTTTCAGGAACATAAGGATATGTATACAGATAATGTACACAATCCTACAATTGCTCTTGCTAATGAGGTTTATTTGAAAATGCTTGAGTTTGATTCTGAATTTAGTGATAAACCTAAGGTTTCAAGGGCAAACAGAGATGTACGTTTTTCAAAAAATAAGTCACCTTATAAGGTGTGTAAATGGTTTTTTTTAAAAAACGAATTTACAAAAGGCAGTATACCGCATAATGCACCAGGGTATTTTTTTGAAATGTCCGCTGATTGGTGGAGGTATGGAATGTTTTATGGAGATAATCCACATGAAATGGAAAAGTTTAGAGCTAAGATTGCAGCTGATCCAGCTAAGTGTGAGAGAATGTTGAAAATTGCTGATAAGTCAAGGTTTGAAATTCAAGGTGAAGACTATAAAAGGATTTTTAATAAGGATTTACCCTCTCATATTAACAAATTAGCACAGAAGAAGTGGATAACTTATATTCGCTATGAGGGTTATGATAATATGGATTTTTATTCACCTAAGTTAGTTAATACTATTTTTGAAGGTTTTAAGGAAATTTATGATGTATATAAATATCTAAAAATTTAATTAATTAACATTTAATTTATAAAAAATAAAATAAATTATTAATTATAAAAGGAAAGTGTTATGAAAAAAACAATAGGTATACTTGCACATGTAGATGCAGGTAAGACAACATTATCTGACCAGCTTCTATACATAACAGGCAGAGTACGAAATTTTGGACAAGTTAATAATAAAACCTCAAATCTTGACACAAATGAAATTGAAAAGGAAAGGGGTATAACTATTTTTGCTGATCAGGCGGAATTTAAGTACAATAATAATACATATTATTTTATTGATACTCCGGGTCATATAGATTTTTCTCCTGAGACAGAGCGTTCTCTTATGGCTCTGGATTATGCTATTTTATTAATTGGTGGTCCATCAGGTGTTCAAAGGTCAC
>DBFOUY010000079.1:0-4106 GCA_048365975.1 Eubacterium sp. | reverse complement strand
TAAGGCAGATGCTCTCCCAGCTGAGCTATGCTCCCACATCGCCATATCGCAGTCTTGCGACGTGTTATATAATACAATAATGCAAGTAAAAAGTCAAGAGTTTTTTTCAAATTTTTTCAACTTTTTTTTGAAAAAGAATTTTACTTGCTTTAATCAAGAAGTTTCTTAATATCATCGGGTGAAAATTCATAGGTTTTATCACAGAAATGACATTCTACTTTTGTGCTTTCACCTGAGCTTATCATATCCTCAAGGGATTCCCTGCCTGTTGATATAAGAGCAGATTCAACCTTTTCCTTTGAACAGTTACATCTGTATTCAATCTGACTTTCATCAAGCTTTGAAATAGTAAGACCTTTCATTGCTGCCGCTGCAATATCATCAGGTGTCATTCCCTTACTGAGCATTGATGTGACAGGCTCTAAGCTCTGAACTGCATACTCAATCTTATCAATAACATCTTCAGGGCAAAATGGCAGAAGCTGAATAATAAAGCCTCCGGCAGCTGCAACTGTTAAATCAGGATTAACAAGAACACCAAGAGCACAGACTGATGGTGTCTGCTCTGAAGAAACAAAATAATTTGTAATATCCTCAGCAATTTCACCGCTTATTATTTCAGTCTGACCAACATACGGCTCCTTTAATCCTATGTCCTTCATAACATAGAGATAACCATTTGTTCCGACTGTGCCTCTGACATCAAGCTTTCCTTTATCATTCAGTGGGATTTCAACAACAGGATTCTGTACATAGCCTCTTGCATTGCCGTCACTGTCAGAAACAGCGATTAAAGAGCCTGCAGGACCGCCGCCGTTCATTCTAAGTGTTATGCTGTCATCCTTACCCTTAAGCATATCACCCATCATTGAAGCGGCTGTCATAAGCCTTCCGAGAGCAGCAGTATTAACAGCAGAGGTTTTATGAATCTGCTCTGCCCTGCCGACCATATCAGTAGTATCAGCTGCGATAACAAAAGCACTGCCGTCATCGGTAATATATCTTACAATCTTTCCCATAAATTATTTCCTTCTGCATACAAAATATATTCTTTCACTTTCAGGATTATGCGAATTTTCTGAAAGCTCATCATAAACTCCGATAATTTCAAAATCATCAAGAACAGAAATCAGTTCATTAACTGCATATGCTGTTTCAACAAAATCCTCGCTGAAGCGGTCATAGCTTATGCCGTTAAAAATAAAGAAATCAAGTAGTATTCTTATTTTACCATTACCAAGTGATTCATTATCCCAGCTGAGGAAAAAATCTTCCTCGTCAAAGACAAAGGTATTTTCCGCAAGAATTTCGTTATGCTTATATATAGTATTAACATCAAACACGAATATACCGCCGTCGTTAAGGCAGTTATAAACTGATGAAAAACAGCTTTTAACAGCCTTAATATCAGCAAGGTGGTTTATACTGTCAAGTGTACAGGTACAAAAATCAAATTTTTCATTTATAGTAAAATCCGAAATATCTGCACATATAAAATTGCTGTCAGGACACTTTCCCTTGGCAACTGTTAACATATCAGATGACAAATCAACACCTGTGACATTATAACCTGTTTTGTTGAAAAATGAGCAAAGTGTTCCTGTACCGCAGGCTAAATCAATAAGCTTTTTACCGCCATTGCCATACTGAGAAAAAAAGTTAGAAATGTAATCACTTCTAACTTCATAATCTGCATTTTCGGTTAACCTGTCATAAAACAATGCGAAGGTATTATAGCTCACTTTCCTTCTCCTGCTCTCTGATGCGTTCAAAAATTCTGTCATATCCGTCACAGCCATACTGCAAAGAACGATTAACACGGCTGATTGTTGCTGTTGATGCACCTGTTGAATTGACGATGTCTGTATAAACACATTTTTCACTGAGCATTTTTGCAACAACCAGACGCTGACTTATTGCCTTAAGCTCCTGTATTGTACAAAGATCTTCAAAAAAATCATAGCACTCATCACTGTTTTCAAGTGCTAAAACTGCTTTAAATAAAAAATCAAGATTATCATCCTGCAATTTTCTGCTCATAAAATAACCCCCTAAGAATTTAATAACATTTTAACACATTAAACTGTGATTGTAAAGAAAAAATCCCCGAAATTTTTCGGGGATTAAAAATTATTCGCTGATTAAATCATTATAGAAATCAAAGCAGTCAAAGGTACTGAAATAATCCTTTGGAGTTTCTGCTCTTCTGATAAGCTGGAATGAGCCGTCCTCCTTAAGAAGAATTTCTGCACTCTTAAGCTTGCCGTTATAATTATAGCCCATTGAAAAACCGTGTGCACCTGCATCGTGAATAAACAGATAATCACCCATAGAAATTTGAGGAAGCATTCTGTCTATTGCAAATTTATCACAGTTTTCGCAGAGTGAGCCTGTAACATCATATTTATTATCACAAGGCTCATTTTCCTTGCCGAGAACTGTAATATGATGATATGCACCATAGATTGCAGGACGCATTAAATTAACTGCGCAGGCATCAACGCCTATATATTCCTTATGTGTGTGCTTTTCATTGATTGCTTTTGTAACAAGACCGCCATAAGGACCAAGCATATATCTGCCAAGCTCAGTATAGATTGAAACATCGTCCATACCCGCAGGAACTAACACTTCCTCATATGCCTTTCTTACACCCTCACCGATAACAAAAATATCGTTAGGCTCCTGGTCGGGAAGATAAGGAATGCCTATACCTCCTGAAAGATTAATAAATGTAATATGAACACCAAGCTTAGCCTTTAAATCAGCAGCAAGCTCAAAGAGCAGCTTAGCGAGCATCGGATAGTATTCATTTGTAACAGTATTTGAGCAAAGGAAGGAATGTATACCAAATTCCTCAACACCCTTTTCCTTTAAAATTCTGAATGCCTCATAAATCTGCTCAGTAGTCATACCATACTTCGCATCACCCGGATTATCCATAATATCATTTGAAATTTTGAATATTCCGCCCGGATTATAACGGCAGCTCATTTTTTTAGGAAGCTTGCCGCAGGCTTTCTCAACCGCTGCAATATGTGTTATATCATCAAGATTAATAATGCCTCCTAAATCGTTGCAATACTTAAATTCCTCAATAGGTGTATCGTTTGATGAAAACATAATGTCATCACCTGTAGCACCGATTGTTTTGGACATCATAAGCTCTGTTTTTGATGAGCAGTCACAGCCGCAGCCGTATTCACGAAGAATGTTGATTAAAAAGGGATTAGGTGTTGCCTTAACAGCAAAATACTCCTTATAACCCTTATTCCATGAAAATGCTTTTTTAAGATTAGAAACATTTTCTCTTATACCCTTTTCATCATAAAGGTGAAATGGTGTAGGATAAGAGGCTGCAATTTCCTCTACCTTTTCCTTAGTAACAAATGGTGTCTTTGCCATATTTTAAAATCCTCCATCACTAATTGAATTTTCAATATAATTTTTAATACCGTTAATTCCCTGCCCTGTTACGGCAGAAAAAGGTACAACAGGCACACCGCCTGCAAAAGCAAGCTCCTGCTTTGAAAGCTTAAGCCTTTCTTCATAGGCTTTTTTCTTAAGCTTGTCTGCCTTTGTCATAACTATTATAAACGGAATACCCATTTCCTGCATAAAGGTAATCATACCCTTATCATCCTTGGTTAAAGGATGACGCATATCTATAAGCTGAACAACAAGAGTGATATTTCTGTCAGATTTGAAATATCCCTCCATAAGCTCGCCGAAACGGCTCAGCTCCTGCTTGCTTATCTTTGCATATCCATAGCCTGGAAGGTCAACAAATTTAACATCATCAACCTTGTAGAAATTAATTGTAATTGTTTTACCAGGGACTGAGCTGACCCTCGCAAGCTGTTTTCGGTTAAAAAGCTTATTAAGCAAGGAGCTTTTGCCCACATTTGACCTGCCTGCAAAAACAATTTCAGGCACATCACTTTCAGGAAGCTGTGAATGCAAGCCATAGGCACGTTCAAATTCTGCTGTATTATAATTCATAATTCTCCTATTGCGTGATTGATACTCTTCTGTTCTTATTTTCAGGCACAATCACATTATTAACAGTTGTATCATTAATCGGATGTTCAAGAGCAAGTGATATA
>DBFOUY010000078.1:0-2832 GCA_048365975.1 Eubacterium sp. | reverse complement strand
ACCTGGCAAAGTAATTGATGCAGCTTCTTCTCGTTTAAGCATTTCTTTACTATCCATACGATCAGCAACTTTAAGGCAAATTCTAAATCTTGTATTACTCCATATCTGGTCATTAACTACACCAGAAGGTTTCTGAGTTGCCAAAATAAGATGTACACCTAAACTTCGACCTATACGAGCTGTAGAAATAAGTTCGCTCATAAATTCAGGCTCTTGACTTTTAAGTTCTGCAAACTCATCAGATACTATAATAAGATGAGGTAATGGCTCGCTTGCTAAACCTTTTTTATATTTAATCTGATAGCTGTCAATATGATTAACATTATATTCTTTAAATATTGCCTGTCGTCTTTTAAGTTCACTCTTTAACGATATAAGAGAACGTTTAATCTGATTGCCTTCAAGGTTTGTAATGGTTCCTGAAACATGAGGTAAATTTGTAAAGGCATTTGCCATACCACCACCCTTGTAGTCAATCAGTACAAAAGACACATCATAAGGGTGATAATTTATAGCTAAAGACAAAATCAAAGACTGTATAAATTCAGATTTACCTGACCCTGTAGTACCTGCAATAAGTCCATGTGGACCATGATATTTTTCGTGAATATTAAGAGAGAATACTTCTTCGTTACTTCCCATTCCTATAGGTGCTTCAAGAGTCTTATATGACTGAGATTCACTCCATCTTCGCTCAATAACAAGATCAGATAAATTCTTCGCTCTGTAAAGACCCATAAAGTTAAGTTTTTCAGGAACTGAAGTTTCCTCTGATATTTTACTTACCTTAATAGACGCAAGTATCTCTGAAATTTTCTTAACATTAGTTCCCTGACATATATCGGGTATAAAACTAACCATCTTTCCCGAATTTTCATTTTTGTCATAAACTGTACATTCTTCAGAGGAAAGCTGTATTATAGTTTGACAATTACTTGGTAACTTACCTATGCTTTTATATCCTAAAACAAAAGTAAAGCCATATCCATCAGAATTTTCAATAAATTTTCTGATATTTGCATCTCTGTTTACAAGTTCATAATCAGTAATAAATACAACATAATGAGGTGAATATATATCCTTTTCCGAATTATTTGATTTTATTCGTTCCTCATATATTTCACGCAGATAACTCATAACAAGATGAGTGCCATCTATATCATCAGCAATCAATCTATTTCTTTTATCATTGCACCAACAATGAGGAAGCCACTTTATAAATTCCCAATAATCATATTCTCTGTGATTGAATATAAAGGCAAATTTAACCTCATCATAGCAATGGGTAATAGATAATCTTGTTATTATCAGCTTTATTAAATCAATCTGTTTATTTCTTTCTCCTACTATCCCTAGAATATCTGTATTATTAAGGTCTACTGATATTGGTACATTGTTAAGATATTTATATTTTTGCTGTATTATAGAAGCATATTTTCTTAAAGGATCATCTTCAAGCGTGAATCTTTCTTTCTGAATATTAACGGTAATAGAAAATTGCCTTGAGCCTCGTCCAATTCTTACATCAAGGAAACCTTCTTCTGTAGGAGTATGATTCCATAGATCGGAATCCTTTTTCATGACGATTCTTACAAGGGATTCAAGAGATGGGTATAGTTCTTCATAGATTTCTCGATTATATTTAGACTTTTCTTCTAATTCTTTATCAACACCATCAATATACAGCTTATATTTTTCTACTCTTGTTTCTTCATCTTTAATGGCTTGTTTTTTATTAAATCTTCTTGAGAGTATAGGCCACAAAACTGCACCCATAAGCATACTCATTGCCATCATTGCACTTGGAATAGGTGATCTTCCACTTGTGTTGGCTTTTATCATAAATATAACATTTACAACCATAGCCAAACTCATTGTAAATGATGGACCTATTGTGTAGATTAATGGTTTATCCTTCATTTCTTTTTTGTTTGTTGGTGGATCAATGTCTTTTATTTCACTTATAGGCTTATGTGTAATTCTTGGAGATCTTGTAAATGTATTTATTTCATCGTCATCATCAATATTGCTTGAATCCCCCTTTACATCAACTTTATCGTTATATTTATATATGTTAAGATCACAACTAACATTATTATCCGGATTATTTACTGCAATAATATTTCCCATATATATAAGCTTGAACTTATTATAGCTTATATTTTCTCCAAATCTTATTCGTGTCTTGTCTTTGATTAATCTTCCACAGTGATAAATCCTGTTTATATATGGAATAATATAAGTTTTTCCATTTTCATAATTCAAAGCAAAATATCTGTTTTTATTGTTTTTGGCATCATATCTTATTTTACCATTTTGTCCAACTTCAATATATATATCATTTACTACATGCTTTGTAAAATCAGTTATATCTTTACTGCTTTTAAATAAAAGAATACCTATATTTTCATTAATATTTTTAATCTTAATTAATTTAAGTTTATCATCATTTATTACACTATTATCATCAGTATCTTCATTTGCTTTTATTATCGTAACATTTTTACCACCAATACGTCTTACCCCGTTATTTATATCGATAAAAAATTCTAAATCCTCTTTTAGTCCCGTTTCGTAAGAATAGATATTTATGATATGCCTGCCATCCATCATATTGTGAAAATAAAATTCCTTTACTATATCTCTAAAAAAAACCTGGGCAATCATGGTTATATACCCCTCCTTTTCAGTAAACTCAGAAATTGTTGTATTTTATTACTGTATTTCTGTAAAAAACATTAATTATTTTTGTTGTATTTTTACTGTTTTTTTTACAAATTTATATTTAAATTATCTACGAATAGTTGCTGGTAAAGTATACCTTTATGTAGT
>DBFOUY010000077.1:0-4023 GCA_048365975.1 Eubacterium sp. | reverse complement strand
GCGAGCCGCTGTCAAAAATTCAATTCAAGCAAAATTCGTCGCAGGAGAAATATAATCTTCACACAAAATCAATGCTTTGTGACAGCCTTGGAATTAACAGAACAAAATTCATAAACCTTAATTCTCTGCCGAAATGGCAAAGAGATAACACCGTACTCCTTCAGCTTAAAAGCTCCTTTGAGGATTACAAAACACTTGAGGTATCTGTCAGCGGTTATGCTGACGAGCCATTGCTCAGACGCTTTGACTGTAGCACCCAGCATAAAAGCTATAGCGATTATGTTTTGACTCAGCGTAAATTCATCTGCACGAAAAACGGAACTGTGACAATGCTTACATTAAAAAAGCAATTAGACATTAAGGAGATTACATATGTGGATTAGCAGACAGATTGTTAAAGAAAGCAGTGAGCCGCCTGCTCAGACAGGCAAGAGCACACTTAACAATAACGGCAGTGTTGAAGCAGTTTCATCAGGCGTAAACAGGGATCTTAAGCTTGTTTCGCCCTACGGCTACAGCTTTTCTCTGCCCGCAGGCACAGGGCTGCTGCTTATGAAGGCAGACGGCAGTCAGCTTGGAATAGGCGTGCCTGCAGAGGACAGCAGTCTTAATACAGGTGAAATAAAAATCACATCGAAATCAGGAGCATTTATACACCTGCGTGATGACGGAAGCATAAGCCTGAACGGCTTAATTATCAACAGCAACGGGGTGATTGAGGGTGACTGAGCAGATAATAAACGATTTTATTTCAGCACTAAGCTGTCCGTCAGGTGAATTTTATCCTGACAAGAATTACGGAAGCAGGCTAAGCAAAGAAAAAGACATAAACAATCTGCTTTCGGCTGCAAGGCTTGCTGCTGCCAGACTGAACGGAATATATATAAAAAACGGCAAAACAGACGGCAGCAGTCTAGTATTATACGTTTTAATTAATGATAATGAAGAAAGGACAGTGACTATTGACCTTGATGAGAACATATGAGGAAATACTGAACAGTATGAAAAATGCATACTTTAACGAGTGTGGGAGTACTGTTGAGAAAAATTCCCAAACAGAAAAAAGGCTTGAAATTCTGGCAAGCGAGCTTTTTTCAATATCATGCTATGGTGATTACATATTTAAGCAGGCCTTTGTTCAAACCGCCACAGGCGATAATCTTGACAAGCTCGGTGAACTCAGAGGCTGTATCAGAAAAAAGAAAGACTATGCACACGGCGAGCTATATTTCACAATAAATGAGGTTGGTGATTATGATATAACCATACCGCAGAACACAATATGCTCAGTGGCAGGAAAGCCGTTTATGCAGTTTGCTGTTACTGAAAATGCAGTTATTCCTGCAGGTGAAACAGGGGTAAGCGTTCACGCAAAAGCAATTGTAAGCGGAAATGATTATAACGCTGACGCAGGCACAATAACAGTTATGGTTAACGCACCCATTGCTGTTGCGGCAGTTACAAATCCTGCTGATTTTGACGGAGGCTATGACGGTGAGAATGACCTTACTTACAGAAACAGAATACTCAGACATTATGATGTTCTGCCAAACCAGCTTAACACAACATCAATTGAAAATAATATTCTTACCCTTGATTATGTGACAGACTGCAATGTTCCGTTTTCAAGCACCGCAAACAGAATAACGGTATTTGTTTCAACTAAGGATAATGAGCTGACAGCACAGCGCATTACGGAAATCAGAGATAAAATACCCCTTGGAAAAATTGCTGCGATTACACGTCTTATAGAGCTTGCATCAAAGAAGAAGTACACCCTGACAATAGAATTATTCTGTATGAAGGGCTTTGATAAGGATGAAATATGCAGCCTTGTAACGGACCGTGTAAATGATATGGTTTCAGCTCTGCGGATAGGTCAGACTCTCTCGCTCATTGATATTTCAAAAACAATGTCTGATATTGAAGGAATTGTAAGACACAACATCTATTCCGACAAGGCAGAGGGAAATTATGTTTATTGCAAGAATGACAAAATTCTGCATCTTAAAAGTCTGGCGGTGAACAGCTTTTATGAGTGATATTGAAGCAAGAATTTTAAAGCTCGCAAAGCTTATTGGTTTATGTACCGAAAGCAAAAGCAAGGAGCTTGCCGAGCTTAAAGCATATGCAAAAGGATTCGAGCTGATTTCAGACGATTTAAGCAAAACAGCTAATCAGCTTTCACCTGAAACTGCTGATGGCATTGCACTCTGCCTTTTCTGCGATATGATGAATATTGACTATAAGCTTAGTGAAAATGAAAAAAGAGAACAGATAAAAAAGGGCTTTTTAATGGACGGCATTAACTACACAAGCGGTGAATTAGAAAAAAAGCTGTCAGAAGCCCATTTCAGTGCTCAGTTTTCTGCAGGAAAGCTCACCTTATCAAATTCAGCAGGGCAAACGGCGGACGACTATAAAAAGCTTTCAGAAATTATAAAAAACTATGCATCACCAAATCTTTTTATCACCTTTGACGGTGATGGAATGACCTTTGGAGAATGGGGAGCGCTTGATCTTATGTTTGATGAATTTGACAAACTCGGCTTCCCTTTCTCAATGCTTGATACTATTAAAACGGAGGGAATATGAGCAGTACTAACAAAACAGAAAAATTAAGATTAAATCAGTGGATAAGCTCTGACAAGCCTAAATATGATGACTTTAACTATGACAACCAGGTAATTGAAAACAACTTTAATTACCACACAAGCGATAAATTCATACATATTACACAGGGTGAAAGAGAAAACTGGAATATGTTTTCATACAGCGGAATGTATTACGGAAATGGCAATATCGAAAGAACGATTGATACAGGATGCAGCTTTGAAATATCCTTTGCGGTAGTATTTGCCAACAACAGACCGCTTTCCGTAACCAGATTTTCAGACTCAAAAAACTATAACTATATGGCATTTGCGGGCAAGCTTGCAAACAGCACAGGAGTTAAGCTGAAAAACGGTGGTCAGCAGCTTGTTGTAAGTCAGAGTGCATCAGCAGTTCTCAATAACGAATATGTCAATCTTAATGAGGCAGGCGTAGCTTATTGCTATGTTCTGTTCAGATAAAAACAAACTTCAAAAATACTGAAAACCGACACGAAAAATCGTGTCGGTTTTTTTACAGCTTATTTTCCTCCTGGTATTCCTTGGAAAATTCTGTATTCAGCTCATCGGGAATAGGCACTCCCATTTCAGTTACATTATCGGGCTGCACAGTCGGATTGCTCGCCCAGCTTGCATATCTGTTTGTAATATCGGGGTCAAGCTGATACTTCTGCTCAAAGCTTCGCTTGTGCCTATGGGTTTCGGCAGGCACATCATAGTTATTCAAGCTGTTGATGGTCTGCTTTGAGTCCTTCTCATTATCCCTGCACATTGCCTGCTCCTTCGGCAATAGCCTTTAAATCTTCGAGCGAATTGATTTTGGCTCCGCTCTGAATAATTGACTCCTGAATCATTTCAGGCAGAGAATTAAAATACTCCTGCATCTGCGGTGTTAAATTAAACATATCCGGCATAATAAAAACTCCTTTCAGCTTTAGTTTATCCGAAAGGAGTTAAATTAATTCACTTATTATCAAATTGCTTACTAACATTCCATCAGGTGTAAGAGCAATTTTTTTGTCAGTTTCTCTAATCAGTCCTGCTGACACAAAGGCTGAAAAATCCTTTTTAACAAGGCTTTTGTCAATACCTTTGCAAAGTCTTAAGCCAAGCATTATTTTTTCTTCATCACTGCCGCCCACTCCATCATCAATAATGTTAAATTTTTCATCATAAAAAAATCTTTTTCCATTAAAGAATGAATGTGCAGAAGCACCAAAGCCAAGATACGGCACAAGCTCCCAGTACTTTAAATTATGTCTGCTTTCAAAGCCCGGCTTTGAGAAATTGCTGATTTCATATTGATTAAAACCAAGAGCCTTTAAGGAGCTTATTGTTTTTAAATACATATCGGCAACGGCATCCTCATCAGGCAGCATCAGGCGGTCACGCATTTCATAAAATCTTGTGC
>DBFOUY010000076.1:0-2780 GCA_048365975.1 Eubacterium sp. | reverse complement strand
GTTAGGGGTGACAAGAGTTGAACAAAATAAGGTTCAAGTCTTGTCACCCTAAATAGTAACAGACCGGTTTTAAAATTTTTATCATATTTTGGTGCTAATCTAATTCTTTTATAATTTCTCTTATAAGATAAAATGAACCGCAGACTAAATCAAGCCCTTTTTCCTTTGCATAATTCACAGCAGCAATCGGCGCATCTATTGAAATCACATCACTGCAATACTTTGATGCAATGCGTTTAAGCTCAAGTGCAGACATGGCACGTGGATTATTTACAGTAGTAGTGATAATCTTTTTGCAATGCGGTGCAACAACAGACAGATAACCGTCAACATTTTTATCCTTCATCATTCCGATAAGTGCAACATTGTCATTTAAAATCCATTCAAGCGCCTTTGCCGCATCGACATTGTGACCGCCGTCAATAATTATTTTTCCGTCAGCAGTACCTGTCTGACGAGCATAAGGAGTATAAAGAGTTACGCCGACATTTAAACCAAGCTCATAGACAGCAACAGTCGCAGTGTGCAGATTTTTAGTAAAAAAATCATCATCACTGCTGCTCTCAACTTTAATGAGCTTTGCATTTTTATCCCTGCACACCTTCTCAAAAATATGCTCAACCTCAGGATTAGGGTAAAGAACGCAGGTGCAGTTTTCTTTTATAATACCTGCTTTTTCAATAGCAATTTCTTCAATAGTATCACCGAGAAAATTTGTATGGTCAAGTGCGATTGAGGTTATAACTGCAAGGTTTTCTTTTTCAACATTAGTTGAATCGCCAAGTCCTCCCATACCACATTCAACAACTGCATAGTCAACCTTTTGGTCCGCAAAGTACTTATACATAATTGCGGTCAGCATTTCAAATTCAGTGCAGTCGTTATTCTGATAATGTTCAATGTAACTGCACAAATCATCCCTGCTGATATATTCACCGTTAATCTGTATTTGCTCACGATAGCTGTAAATCCATGGCGACGTAAACAATCCAACCTTAAAGCCGCTATTCTTTAAGGTATCAGCAATTGTATAGGCAACAGTTCCCTTGCCGTTAGTACCTGCAATATGAACAATTTTTAATTCATTCTGAGGATTGCCCATTTCGTCAAGGAGCTTTGAAATACGAGCAAGCCCCGGCATAATGCCAAGGCTTTGCTTGTTTAATATAATATTTTTAGCTTCAATATAATTCATTTATTCACCGAGTGTATCAATAGAATTTTTGATATTAGCAATCTTTTCCTCTAACTTAGCTGCATCAGCCTTATTCTGAGCAACAACCTTTTCAGGTGCTTTATTAACAAAACCCGGGTTAGAGAGCTTTTTGTTGATGAAATCAAGCTTATCCTGTGCCTGAGCAAGCTCTTTTTCAAGACGCTTTCTCTCAGCCTCAAAATCAACAAGGTCACCCATAGGAATAAAGATTTTTGCATCATCTGTAATGATTGTAACTGTATTGCCGAGAGCATCAAAGCTGTTACCGACAATAACCTCATTAGCAGATGCAAGACGTTTAACAAAATCTACGCCCATATTGAAAGTATCAGCAAAAGCAGTTTCAATATAAACAGTTGCCTTTCTGCTTGGCGGAATATTCATTTCACTGCGGCGGTTACGGATTGCACGGATAGCCTTCATTATTCTTTCCATTTCAGCCTCGTCAGCAGTGAAAGAAAGCTTTTCATCAAACTCAGTCCACTTTGAAATCATAATTGATTCATCATCGTGAGGGATTGCCTGATAAATTTCTTCAGTAATGAAAGGCATAAACGGATGAAGCAGCTTAAGAATATCTGTCAGCACATAAACAAGAACTGAAACAGCAGTATTCTTTGCAGACTTATCATCACCCTGCAATCTGATTTTAGCAATCTCAATATACCAGTCGCAGAATACATCCCATATGAAATCATAGAGTTTCTGAATAGCAATACCAAGCTCAAATTTTTCAAGATTATCAGTTACATCCTTTGCAAGTGTGTTAATCTTTGAAACAATCCACTTATCCTCAATTGCCAAATCACTCGGTAGTCCGCTATACTCAAACTCATCATCAAGGTACATTAAAACAAAACGTGCTGCATTCCAAAGCTTATTTGCAAAGTTACGTGATGCCTTAACCTTATCGTCTGAAAAACGCATATCATTACCAGGTGAGTTACCTGTTGCAAGAGTAAAGCGAAGAGCATCAGCACCATATTCATCAATTATCTCAAGTGGGTCAATACCATTGCCTAAGGATTTAGACATTTTTCTGCCCTGTGAGTCACGAACAAGACCATGAATTAAAACAGTATCAAAAGGAATATTATCTGTATGCTCAACAGCAGAGAAAATCATTCTTGCAACCCAGAAGAAGATAATATCATAGCCTGTAACAAGAGTATTAGTAGGATAGAAATATTTAAGTTCCTCAGTATCATTCGGGAAACCAAGAGTTGAGAATGGCCATAATGCTGATGAGAACCATGTATCAAGTGTGTCAGGGTCCTGATGAATATGCTCACTGCCACAGTGTGCACAGCACTTTACATCATCCTTAGAAACTGTTACCTCGCCACAGTCATCACAGTACCATGCAGGTATTCTGTGACCCCACCAGAGCTGACGAGAAATACACCAGTCCTTGATATTTTCCATCCAGTGATAATAGATTTTATCAAAACGCTCAGGAACAAATTTAACCTTTCCCTGCTTAACAACATCAACAGCAGGCTTTGCAAGAGGTTCCATTTTAACAAACCACTGCTTTGAAAGCCTTGGCTCAATAGAGGTATGA
>DBFOUY010000075.1:0-8539 GCA_048365975.1 Eubacterium sp. | reverse complement strand
GATTTGTCAAAGGATGTTAAGGTTATTATCGTTACAGGCACTAACGGCAAAACAACCTCCTGCAGAATTATTGAGGAGGGACTCAGGGCTGCAGGTAAAACATATTTTATCAATAAATCAGGTGCTAACCTTATAACAGGTATAACCTCATCATTTATAATGAATTCAACAATCACAGGCAAAAGAAAGTATGAATATGCCATTGTTGAATGTGATGAAAATGCTTTCAGAGAGGTTTCACGCTATATCCGTGCTGATGTTATTCTTGTTACAAATGTTTTTCGTGACCAGCTTGACAGATATGGTGAGGTTACTCATACACTGAATGCAATCAAGGAATCGGTTAAAAATCTTCCTGATGCAGTTGTCTGCCTTGATGCTGACTGTTCGCTGACCTATTCAATGAGCAGGGAAATACAAAATAAAATCGTGACCTTCGGTGTTAATGTGCCATTTGAAAGCAATGCAAAAGCACCTGAAATCAGTGATGCTAAATACTGTATTTTCTGTAAAAGTGAATATGATTATACTTATCATACCTATGGTCACCTCGGCGGCTTTGTATGCCGTCACTGCGGCTACAGCAGACCTCAGCCTGATTTTGCTGTGACCTCTGTTGCTGAGCTTAAGCAGAATCATTCTGTTGTTGTGGCTTCATTTAATGGCAGTGAGAATATTGTCAAGGTCAATATCGGCGGTGCTTATAATGTATATAATGCTATCGGTTGTGCTGCGGCTTTATCATCATTCGGTATTGATGATAAAACTATTATCAAAGCACTTGAAAGCTTTAATGGTGCTTTCGGCAGAATGGAGCAGTTTGACTGCGGTGATAATAAAATCAATGTTATTCTTGTTAAAAATCCCGCAGGCTTCAGCCAGACAATGAACTTCCTTAAATCCATTGATGATGACTTTACTATGATTCTGTCACTTAATGATAATGCGGCAGACGGACGTGATATAAGCTGGATATGGGACGTTGATTTTGCAGGCATTTTTGATAAAGATAATGTTAAAGAAATATATGTGGCAGGAAAGCGCTGCTACGATATGGCAATCCGTGTTAAGTATGAGGGTGTCGGCAACCGTGAAATCAGGGTTATTGAAAACGAAGATTATGACAGGCTTGTTGACATTGCCTCACAGCAGGGAAGAGATGTCTACATTGTGCCGACATATACGTCAATGATGACAATGCGACCCACTATTGCTAAAAGATTAGGAGGTAAGGATTTTTGGGAATGATTATAAGAATTGCACACCTCTATCCCGATATGCTTAATCTTTACGGCGACAGAGGTAATATAATTGCTTTGACAGAGCGAATGAAGGCAAGAAATATTGATGTTGTCACAGACCGGATAACCATGGGCAAATCCTTTAATTCTGATGACTATGACATTCTTTTTGTAGGCGGCGGTCAGGATTTTGAACAGGATGTTCTGCTTGACGACCTGAAAAAAGGCAAGGACCTTGAAATAAAAAAAGCAATTGAAAATTCAAAGGTGTTTCTTGCAATCTGCGGCGGCTATCAGATGCTCGGTAAATACTATAAAACATATGACGGCAAAATGCTTGAATATATGGGTGCTCTTGATTTTTATACCGAGGGCAAGGAAGAGCGAATGATAGGCAACTATGCTTTCAAAACTAAAGAAGGCATTGAGATTGTGGGCTTTGAAAATCACAGCGGACGTACCTATCTTGGTAAAAATGTTGAGCCACTCGGTAAAATGATTAAAGGCTATGGAAATAACGGCGAGGACGGAACAGAAGGTGTAAGATATAAAAATACCTTCGGTACTTATTCACACGGACCTATCCTGCCGAAAAATTCACAGTTTGCCGATTTGCTGATTTCAAAGGCTGTTGAAAATAAGTATGGTCACTCCGACCTGACTCAACTTGACGATACTCTCGAACTCAAAGCCCAGCAGCAGGTGATGAGGCTGTATATTAAATAGAAAAAACACGTTTTAGGCAAGACGTGTAAAGTGACTTGAATATAGTATGAATATCTCTGGGTTTGGTGCCGCTTGCTTAATTCTTTTGTTAACCGCTATTTGTGCATTTATTTCAGCAGTTTCTTTTTATTGGATATTTTAGCTTATATTAGGACAAATAATAATTATAAGATGTTTTTTATTTTTACTAAATAATTCCGCAAAAAGGCTTGATTTTTCAAGCCTTTTTTGTTATAATGCTAACGCATTCGTGAAAATGAACGCGAATACGCACACAGTAAAGCCGAGCCAAAGGTTATAAATCAGGCTCTTGCCGGGCTTGCTGTGGAGGATTAACCTTAAAGGAGGAAATTATTATGGCAAACGTAGTTTCTATGAAACAACTTTTAGAAGCTGGTGTTCACTTTGGTCACCAGACAAGAAGATGGAACCCTAAAATGGCAGAGTACATCTTCACAGAGCGTAATGGCATTTACATCATCGACCTTCAGAAGACAGTTAAGAAGCTTGATGAGGCTTATATGTTCGTTCGTGATTTAGCAGCAGACGGCGGTTCAATCATCTTCGTAGGCACAAAGAAGCAGGCTCAGGATTCTGTTAAGGAAGAGGCTGAGCGTTGTGCAATGCCTTATGTTAATGCAAGATGGCTTGGCGGTATGCTCACAAACTTCAAGACAATCCGTGGCAGAGTTGCTCGTCTTGCTCAGCTTAAGGCTATGAGAGAGGACGGAACTTTTGACCTTCTTCCTAAGAAAGAGGTTGTTGGTCTTGAGCTTGAGATTGAAAAGCTTGAGAAATATCTTGGCGGTATCACAGAGATGAAGAAGATTCCTAACGCAATGTTCATCGTTGACCCACGTAAGGAAAGAATCGCTGTATCAGAGGCTACAAAGCTTGGTCTTCCAATCGTAGCTATTGTTGATACAAACTGTGACCCTGATGAAATCGACTATGTTATCCCTGGTAATGATGATGCTATCCGTGCAGTAAAGCTTATTGCAGGTGCTATGGCTGACGCTGTTATCGAGGGTCGTGACGGTAAGGATACAGCTGAAGAGGCTGAGGCAGAAACAGAAGAGACTGCTGAATAATTAAATATTAACTCATAGGAGGGTAAAATAATGGCATTTACAGCTCAGGACGTAAAGGCTCTTCGTGAGAAGACCGGCGTTGGTATGATGGAATGTAAAAAGGCTCTTACAGAAGCAGACGGCGATATGGATAAGGCTGTCGACTTCCTTCGTGAGAGAGGTCTTGCTGCTGCTCAGAAAAAGGCAACAAGAATTGCTGCTGAGGGTGTGGTTCTTCCATATTATGATGCAGAGGCTAAGAAGGGTGTTGTTGTTGAGGTTAACTCAGAAACTGACTTCGTAGCTAAGAATGAAAAGTTTATGGACTTCGTTACAGGCGTAGCAAAGACAATCATTGCTACAGATCCTGCTGATGTTGAGGCTCTTTGTGCTGCTGAGTTTGACGGCACAGGCAGAACAGTTACCGAAACTCTTAACGACCTTGTTCTTGCAATCGGTGAGAATATGAAGGTTCGTCGTTTTGAGAGAATGGATGGTGTTGTTTCAACATACATTCACGGCGGCGGCTCAGTTGGTGTTATGATCGGCTTTGATGTTGCTGACGAATCAAAAGCTGCTACTGCTGAATTTGAGGCTATGGGTAAGAATGTTGCAATGCAGATTGCCGCTATGAATCCAAGCTATCTTGACGAGGCTTCAGTTCCTGCTGAGGTTGTTGAGCACGAGCAGGGTATCCTTGCTGCTCAGATGAAGGAAGATCCTAAAATGGCTTCTAAGCCTGAGGCAGTTCTTGCTAAGATTGCTGCTGGTAAAATGGGCAAGTATTATAAAGAGAATTGCCTTGTTGAGCAGGAATTTGTTCGTGGTGACCTTTTCCAGGGCTCAGTTAAGGGCTATATTGATTCTGTTGCTAAGGAGCTTGGTACAGAAATCAAGGCAACAGGCTTCATCCGTATGATGAAGGGCGACGGTCTTGAGAAGAGAGAAGAAAACTTTGCAGAGGAAATCGCAAAGCAAATCAATGGCTAATTAGTTTTTGTGTTTATTACAAAAACTTTCTGAAAAGCCTGAAAACACTAAGGAAATAGATATTTTATAGTAAAATTTTCAATTATTGAAAATTTCATAAAATACCATAAAATATCGCTATTTATCGGACAATTTTGCGTAAGATTTGCGTAGGCATTTGCGTAGGATTCTATGTACTTACCTTTTGCGAACTTTTTTACGCAACGAATATCTACTTGCATAAACATAATATAAAAAGAGTGGTTTTTAATCACTCTTTTTTTATTTACAAATAACAAAGCCTATTGGTTTCTGAAAACCGATAGGCTTTTTGTTTTATACAAAAAAATAAATTCAGGAGGTTATTAATGTCAAAATGTAAAACGATTGCGATATGCAATCAAAAAGGCGGTGTAGGAAAAACTACTACAACAGTTAATCTTGGTATAGGTTTAGCAATGCAGGGCAAAAAGGTTTTGCTTGTTGATGCTGATCCACAGGGAGATTTAACTGTCAGTCTTGGATGGAAAGATAATGACAGTTTGTCAAATACGCTTTCAAACAAGATTTTGGAGTATATACAGGATAACAACAATACGCCTGATGATGTTATACTGCATCATGATGAAGGTGTTGATTTAATACCTGCCAATGTAGAGCTTTCAGCACTTGAATTAAGTCTTGTTAATGCAATGAGCAGAGAGGTAGCAATGAAAGGATATTTGAAATCAGTTACAGATAATTATGATTATATCCTTATTGATTGTATGCCCTCTTTAAGTATGGTAACAATTAATGCTCTTGTTGCCGCAGATAGTGTCATTATTCCTGTTCAGGCTCAGTATTTGTCTGCAAAAGGTATGACACAGCTTATTCAGACGATTCATAAGGTGAAAAGACAAATTAATCCGCAGTTAAAAATTGATGGTGTTCTTTTAACTCTTGTTGACGGTAGAACAAATTTTGCTAAAAGCACCAAAGATGCCATAGCAGATAGTTATGGTAAATTATTAAGGATATTTAATACTAATATTCCCATTGCTGTAAAGGCTGCTGAAACAAGTTCAAAAGGAAAGAGTATATATACTTACGCTCCGAACAGTACAGCAGCACAGGCATATAAAAATTTGACACAGGAGGTGCTTGATATTGAGCAAAGACAGAACAACCGACTTTACTTTGCCCAAGCTCGATGATTTGTTTTCATCGCAGGAGGAACGAGAAAACGGAAAAATGCCTGATATAAAAGACATTCCATTGTCATTACTTGATGCATTTCCAAATCATCCGTTTAAGGTTAGATTTGACGATGATATGGTACAGCTTTTGGATAGTGTTTCTCAAAGAGGTGTTTTAACTCCTGCTCTTGTTCGTAAAAAGAAAGACGGAAGATATGAACTCATATCAGGTCATAGGAGAAAAAAGGCAAGTGAATTAAATCAATTAAATTCTTTGCGTTGTGTTATTTTGGATATATCTGACGAAGATGCGGCTATCATTATGGTAGACAGCAATATACAGAGGACTAATATTCCACCAAGCGAATTAGCAAAGGGATATAAAATACGCTATGATGCAATGGATAAAAAACAAGGTAAGAGAACGGATTTAACTTCGTCTCAACTTGAGACGAAGTTACGCACCGATGAAAAATTAGCTGCTGAATTGGGTGTCAGCAGAGCAAAAGTACAACGATATATGCGTTTGAATTATCTTGTTCCTGAACTGCTTGAAATGGTAGATGAAGGTAGAATGAAATTATCACCTGCTGTTGAAATTTCCTATCTTGATGAGGATTGTCAGCGAGATTTAGTTGATGCGATTGATGATGAGCTTTGCACTCCGTCACACGCACAGGCAATCAGACTGCATAAAGAATTTAACGAGGGTACTCTCACGAGAGATAGTATTTATTCTGTGATGCGTGAGGAAAAGCCTAATCAAAAACCTAAAATCTCAATTCAAGCCGAAAAGATAAATAAATATTTGCCAAAGAATGTGAAACGAGAGCAGACAGAGGAATTTATCTGCAAGGCTTTGGAACATTACAGCAAGTATCTTGAAAGGCAAAAGTTAAGGGAAGCAAGATAGTGTAATTGTAAATTTTCAATTTCCCTTTCCCACACCCTAACCCTTATAACAATACTTACCGAAATAAGAATAAACATCTCATTAAGAGAGTTTATATATAAACAATACAAAACTAAAAGGAATGATGCTTATGATTTAATTTAATATCCGCACTATTGCCAAATATTTGCATTTGCGTTAGTATATAGGCAAAGGAGTGTTGGTTATGAAAAAATACGGTTTAATTGCAATTCTTTTGATTGCAGTAATGATGATTGTAGGATGCAGTCATAATGCAGAGGTTAGTATAAATGCTGATGAAAGTGAAAATGTTTCTTTTTCGGCAGGTAATACAGAAAACAGCAATAGTAAAATTGTCACAGAAAATGAAAGCAGTACAGAGAAATCAACAACTCAAACAACTGCTGTTCAGTCAACAACAGAGCAGAAAAAAACAGAAAAACACACCTCAGCACATACAGCTGCTGCAAAGTCAAAGACACAAACTACAACGCAAAGGCAGACTACTACACAAAAGCAAACTACAACGAAAAAACAGACAACCACCAAAAAAATTACTACTACCGAAGATGATTGGGATTGTAATGTAGATGGGCATTCCTGTGAGGTTGGTCCGATTGGATGGGTAAACAGTGAAGCAGAAGCTACCGATAAAGCTCTTGAATATATCGGCAGTCACGATGCTTCAGGGAACTTTAGAATTAGAGAATGCTATTGGTGTGGTAAATATACTGCTAAAATTACATTGAATTAAAAATGAATATGGTAACATCAAAGAGTCGAATTAATATTCGGCTCTTTTTTTGTGCCAAAAATCAAAAACGAAAGGATGAATAATCTTGAAAACGAAAATTAAGAAGATTTCAAAAAAAGCAATATCAATGCTCTTATCTTTACTGATTATTTTGTCGGTGTTTCCGTCAACAGTATTTGCAGCAACATATATTACTGATATGAACAGCGATGCAAAGTTTGGTGTAATTGATGGTAGCTTTGATAAATACGGACACGAAATGCATTATGCAAAATATGATGGAAGCACATATATCTTATTTTGCTGTCAATATGGTATTACCTCACCTGACGGTAGCACTTATGAATATGGCAAAGAGTTTAAGAAATACCTCAACAGGTCAGGTGACCTTTATGAAAAAATTGCAGACTATATTGCATTCGGTTACACACTGCAATATGGTGACGGCTTGCCGAATACAAAAGAGGAATGGATAGCTGCCTGTTGCACACAGCAGTTTGTGTGGGAAACACTTGGCGTTAATCCGTCTCGTTCCTCTTGGAAAAGCACATATATGGATAATGACAAGTATAAAAAGTGGCTCTCTGAAACAGAGGATTTAATTGATTTGTATTATAATAAGCAGATTTCTTTTAACGGAGATACAAAGAAAATTAATCTCGGCGGCTCTGCTACTCTCACAGATTCCAATGGTGTGCTGAAATATTACCCCTCTTTTTCAAAGACCATTGATAAGGTAACATTTTCTCATACCAAAGGTGAAAATAAGCTGAATATTTCTGTTGCAAGTGATTGTACTACGCATTCAGTTAAGTTTAATTCATCATCACAGCGAATATATAAGAATTTACCTGATGGTAGCACCTATGATGACGATACAACAAATTATGTGTACTTTGAATTTGAAGGTAATGTGCAGAATTTGATGTTTTCAAAGAAAGCTGATCCGCAGACCTTCAAGGTTGATGTTAATGTTGAATTTGGTAATCTTAAAATCAGCAAATCCTCTGAGGATGAAATTATAAAAAATATTACTTTTACAGTAACAGGTAATGGTAAAACATATAATTTGACTACGGACAGCAATGGCAATGCTGAGCTTAAAAATATTCCTGTCGGCACATATACAATCAAAGAAAATGATATTGTCAGATATGTTAAGCAGGCTACCAAAACAGCCAATGTTACAGACGGAAAAACTGTTAATGTTTCCTTTAGGAATGAATTGAAAAAAGGAAATATTAAGATACAGAAAAATTCGGAAGATAAGATTGTAAAAGATTTTACTTTCAAGGTTACAGGTAGTGATGGCAGCACATACAATGCAACAACAAATGCTGACGGTGTTGCAACAATCACAGGTGTTCCTGTGTATGACAGCAATAATAAGAAAATCACTTATACTGTTCAGGAAACAAATATTCCTGTTAGATATGTTACTCCTGATAATCAGACTGTAATCCTTGAGCCTGATAAAACATCAACCGTAACTTTCAATAATATTCTTAAAAAATTCAGAGTACAGGTTACAAAGACTGATGTTGAAAAAACAGCTCCTCAGGGTGATGCTACTCTTGCAGGTGCATCTTACGGCTTGTATAAAGGCTCTAATCTTGTTGATACCTATTACACTGATGAATTCGGAAAGTTTACAACAGATTATTATGTCTGTGATACAGATTGGGTAT
>DBFOUY010000074.1:0-4000 GCA_048365975.1 Eubacterium sp. | reverse complement strand
ATTGAACGCACCGCATTCACCGTTTTTTATCATCAAAACGGCTTTTTCGTGCGGTATTGCCTTTTTATAACAACGCTCGCTCGTCAGTGCATCATAAACATCAGCCATAGCTACAACCTGCGCAGATATTGGTATATCATCACCGCTTATACCTGTCGGATATCCTTTGCCGTCATATCGTTCATGGTGGTAAAGGCATATATCACGGGCTACAGCAATAAGTGGTTCATTAAGATATTCCGTCATTGAGCTGAGCATATTTGCACCTGCTTCAGAGTGTGATTTGACTATTTCAAATTCCTCATCTGTCAATCTGCCGGGTTTATTGAGTATTTCATCAGGAATGGATATTTTGCCTATATCATGCAGTGAGGATGCCATAACAATAGTTGATATATCATTACTGCTCAGATTATGTGCATCTTTTTTTATAAGGCTTTTGAGCAATGCCTCCGTAATAATGTTTACATGCAGAATATGCAGTCCGCTTTCACCATTTCTGAACTCAACAATATGACTAAGAATATTAATCATAAGGTTATTATTTTTTTCTTTTTCATAAACCTGCTGGCTTACAAGTTCAATAAGATTTTTTTGCTTCGTATAAAGCATAATTGTGTTTGCAATACGCTTTCTTACAACATATGCATTAAATGGTCTGTTTATAAAATCCGTTGCACCAAGCTCATATGCACGCTCCACATAAGTGGGTGAATTTTCAGCTGAAATCATAATAACAGGTATGTTATTAATCCATTCTCCGCTGTTCATAGCCGCAAGAACTTCAAGACCATCCATATTCGGCATAATCAAATCGAGCAAAATCAAGGATAGCTTGCTATTATATTGTTTTATTATCTGTATTGCTTCAAATCCGTCGGATGCCTCAAGAATTTCAAAATTATCCTCAAGGATATCTGCTAATATAGCTCGGTTCATTGCCGAATCATCTACAATAAGAATTTTATATTTTTCAGTTGGCATCATAGTATTCATTATAAATCAAATAATCAGTTACTCTAAAAATCAGGATTACATTCTTTTTTCAGAATTTTGTTTTTGATAAATTCTTTAGACTCCTTGATTTTGACATCAAGCAAAGTCTTTGACTTTTCATAATCAATTTTTTCATCAATGCAGAAGCTGTCTGCATCCGTTACAACTCTTGAATTAAGCTGTACAGTATTAAGCAAAGAAACCTGACGTTCACTTCTCACACTGTGACGAAAAACAGCAAACTGCTTTTCAAAAATAATACTTGTAACAAGTCCATGAAAGGAGTTTGTAACAACATATTCAGCATCTCTCAAATATGAAAGTGTATCAAAGGGATTTGACTCATTCTTCAATGTAATATTACCATTCCATTGATAGAAAAAGTTGTCACAGACATATATTTTCAAGCCTTTCTCAGCGGCAAGTTTTCTTGTATAGCTAATAAGCTCTTTGCTTTCATCAGCACAATAAACAAAAATATATTTTTCATTATGCTTTGGTATGCTTTTGATTTGTTTCTCCCACTGACTATGACTTAAAAGGAACACAGGGTCGAGCACGCAAATCGGTTCTTTTTTGCAAAATTGCAGCAAATATTCTTTAGAGCCTGCCTCTCGAATTGAAATTTCATCAAAATTCTGCAAATTGCGTCGAAAATATTCATCGCAATCATCATTGAATGCGCTCACGCCTATACTTGCAGCATAGCTGACAAATCGAGTTCCCTTTTTAGTATTATTTTTGAATGTACAGAAATAGCCATCCTGAAAACCCTCTGTAATCTTAGGATTCCACACCTGGTCACTGCCGACAACGTAAGTGTCAATATCTTTAAAGCACTGTGGAATCTCACTTGAAAGAGCGATTGTTTTGTTTGAATCACAAAAATGATGCTTTCTGAAATTTATCATTTTTATTCTTCTGTTTATGGTATTAAGCACGGTAGGAGGCTTAACAATTTCTGCTATTTTCCAACGCAAGCTTTGATTAGGTCTTCTGTACAAAACTCTGTATCTGCTGCGAAGTGCCTTTGGGAAATATGGAATAACAACAGTTTTTTCATATGTATTAAGATATTCCTTAAGTGCAAAGCATTGAAGCATAGCACCAAAATCATCTGCCCAGTAAAAGGTTAGTAATCCTATCATTTTCTCCATTTTCTCCTTCTGTAAATACTCATAATAGGTAATAAAATCTGTAACGGAAGCAGTGCATAAAGCTTTATATATAACCGTCTGTGCTTCTTTTTCTCTGTAGGATATTGCAGCCTTGGCTGCTGAGCCTGCTGCTTAGTGCATTCACAAAGCTCCATTTTGTCGTATGACGCACTGATAATTTTCTCACCCTTTTGGGTATGAGTAATAATGAGAGAGCTTCCCATCCGGTCATTAAGCTCAGGGCAGACATCTTCAATTCCCCAGAAATCGCCGAGAGTAATGTCGCTGCTACGCATTTCGGTGCAATACTTACACTCGTAGCAGGATGGTCGAATTATATTATTAGTAAAATACAAATCACAGTAATGATCATCATAAAGCTTCCATGCGTGTTCCTTGCCGTTTATATTACAGGCAATAGTGTGACCGCTGTCCTTATTTCTTTTATCCCTGAAACTATAGGAGGTCATCTCACCACCAAATTTATTTTCAAGATACTTAACATACTTATTCCATATTCCAAGAGATGGCACACCATAGCAAATCAAATCAACAATAAGTAAATTTTCATATTCCTTATCAAGATATAGCTTTAGTCCCTCGCATTGACAAGGTGTTCCCACAAACATTACTAAAACATTTCTCTCTAAAAGCTTTTTTATCTGTTTGTAGCTATTTCCTATTTCACTTTGAACATATTTTGTTCCCTGAATTTTTTTAATATCCGAAGAATTTTTAACTGCAATATGTCTTACAATTCCTCGTTCTTCCATTGCTGCGCCGAAAACAACACCATTTTTGTTCAACACATAATTTGCAAGTACGGGAAAAACTCCGCCTGATGAGCTTTTATAACGTAAACCGTCATCATATGCTCTTGCTGCATAAAAGCTCTCACATTTCTTTTCAAGGCGCTGACTGTTTATCATAGGGCAAACACCTGTGCATGCCTCGCATCCGATACACAGTATCGGATTTATTGAAGGATAAGTAAATCCCTCGCTGTCAAGCCTCATTTCAATCGCATTGACAGGGCATATGTTACTGCAGGCTCCGCATCCTGAACAGCTGCTCTTTTTATTAATAAGATTACGTGCCGTCTTTGACTTGCGTTTGGAGTTGATATAGTGATTTAGTTTTCTTGCGGTGTGAAGCAACCACAAATAGCCTCTGAGAACAAGCTTGCCAACAGCTGTTTTGTTAAAATGAGGTTCAATCCATGCTGTTGCAAAGGTTCTGCGGCGCTGCATTTTCCATTTATTTATTTTACGCAACTCAATTTCATTGTGCATATCGCAAATCTCAGTAATATCGTCAACGAGCTCTTCAAAGTGCATATACTTTTTAAAACTCTGAATAAAATTCAGCTTTCGCACGGAATGGCTATTATCGTGAACTCTTACCCTGTAAAGCTTTTTTGATATTGTTGCACAGGGATAGCGATACAAATACGGCAGCAGCATCTGAAAATTCTGTCCCACAGGATATTCAGGAATTTTCCTATCAGGATATATGTTGAAAAACAGTGCAGATTTAAACATATAGCATCCGCAGCTGACATATGATCTGGATTCAAGTATATCCCAAAACAGATTTTCATTTTTGCCATCGTCGATTTTTTCTCTCGGCTTTGTTTCTTCACCTGTTTCAGCATCGAAATAATCAGGAATTGAACGCACAGCATTATAAGCCCTGTGTGAATTCAAAAAATCAACACGAGCTTCAACAGAATATTTATTGAGAATATCATCACTGTCAGGCCAAATAAGAAATTCACCCTTAACATACACAAGACCTCTGTTTATTGCTGCTGAGGCACTATTGTGGTCAGCCTGAACAAAAACATA
>DBFOUY010000073.1:0-5601 GCA_048365975.1 Eubacterium sp. | reverse complement strand
GCTGATGAAAAAGAAATTAAGAGCATTTGCAATATTGAGACATATTAAAATAAAAATTTTAGCAGATAGCCACTTGCAAGGAGGTCTGTATTGCTAAAAGTAGGTAAGGAGGAATTCTTATGAAGGAAATTATGAGTGTGCCTGAGGCGGCAAAAAAATTGGGTGTGACAGAAGTACACTTGAGGACCGGTATTGAACAGGGTGTATATCCTTTTGGGATAATGGTTAGGGGAGAAAACAGGAAGAGGAACAGGTTCATAATTTATACAAGGCGCTTTGAAAAATGGTTTGAGGGTAATGACATGTGAGGTGATAGGAGTAAGTTAATGAAGTATAGCAGTGTATGTAACAAATGCAGCTATTGTGAACTATACAGGGACAAGCTGTGTAAGGGGTTACTTGAGTATGACAGAAAGGATTGCAGGAGGTGAGAAAATGAAGAAGTTTATTAAGGATGTTGCGGAGGTCGGCAAGGACCTTTGGGAATGTTTTGTTTGGCTTGTACAAGCAGCGGACGAGCTTGGGACAATTTTAGGGAAAAAGCTTGCAGAGCTTACATGTAAGAAAAGAGCTGTGAAGCTTAATGTTGCAATGCCTAGTGTTAAAAGACGTTGTATAGAAAAATAGCCCTGGCATTGGCAGATGACAGGGCAGGTAAAGGTTAAATACCTTTTAAAAATTATTCAATTTTATTTTAATACATAATATTAAATTTTGCAAGCAAAAATTTAAATATGAAAGGATTTTGTTAAATGAAAAAGTATGAACTAACAAACGAATGTATTACTTTTACGGGAAGAAAGTTATATAGAATTAAGGCTCTTGTGGATTTTGGTGATGTAAATGCGGGAGATTTGGGTGGTTTTGTTGAGAAAGAGGATAACTTAAGTCATGATGGTAATGCTTGGGTCAGCGGTGATGCTTGTGTCTACGATAATGCTAGGGTCTACGATAATGCTTGTGTCTGCGGTAATGCTTGGGTCTATGGTAATGCTTGTGTATGCGGTGATGCTTGTGTCTACGGTGATGCTTGGGTCAGCGGTAATGCTTGTGTCTACGGTGATGCCGACTATCTTACAATAGGACCTATTGGCTCTCGTGATGATACTGTTACATTTGCGAGAGATAAGGATAACAAGATTATTGTTAAGTGTGGTTGTTTTACAGGTGATATTGATGCCTTTATTGCAGAAGTTAAGGAAACTCATGGAGACAATAAGCACGCAAAGGCTTATTTATTAGCTGCAGAAATGGCTAAAGTGAGAATTAAGTTAGACAGGGAGGCTTAGTCATGGCAAATATATATGAAATAAGCAACAACATACAAATGTTATTAGAGTCTATTGAGGATATAGAAAATCCTGTATCTGATGAGTGTATAGCTGATACATTGGAAGCTCTTGATGGAGAGCTGGAAGAAAAAATAAACAACTGGTGCAGGGCTATAAGGAACATTACTTATGGGATTGAAAATATTAAAGCTGAGATAAAGAGGCTTAATAATATTAAAAATGCTAAAGAAAAAGAAATTGAAAGGATGAAATCAATACTTTGTAATGTACTAACTAAGCTTGGATATGAAAAGTACAAAACTTCTGAATATAGTTTATATGGTTTTAAATCAGATAAATTGGATGTTAATGATAAAAAGCTTGTGCCTGATGAATTTAAGAAGGAACGTATCAGCTTAGAGATTGATAATGCAAAAATAAAAGCCGCTCTTAACAAAGGTCAGGAGCTTCCGTTTGCCAGATTTACTACAAGTTTAACAATAGGCAACAGATATAGGAATAAGGCGGAGGAATGCAATGGAAATAGAAGTTAATAAAATGAACATTTATCAGAAATTGTCTGCAATAACTGATGAATTAAAGACAGTAGGTAAAAATCTTACTGTTAATCAGACTAAAACCTCAAGTTATAAGGCTGTCTCTGAAAGAGATATATTAGATGCTGTCAAGCCTGTAGAGGCTAAGTATGGTATATATAGTTATCCGGCTTCAAGAGAAATACTTGAAAGTAATTTGCTTGAAAGTGAGAGTACATATAATGGTAACACAACTAAGAAAACTACTTTTATGACAAGGATTAAAACAGTTTATAGATTTATAAATTGTGATAATCCTGACGAGAGCATTGAAACTATTGTTTTTTCTGAGGGTATTGATGCACAAGATAAGGGTTCGGGAAAGGCTATGACTTATGCTGACAAGTATGCATTAATGAAAGCTTATAAAATTTCCACAGGTGATGACCCTGATGTTGAGCCGAGCAGAGAAGTTGACTATGCTAAATCTAAGAAAACAACATCGCAACTTAAGTCTGAAACCAATGCAGAGGGAGACTCTTTAAAAAGACTGAGAGACGAAATGTATAATACTGCTACAGAAAAAGGGTTTAATCTTGATGAAGTAACAATACTTGCTTTGCATTTTTTCAGCAAAAAGCCTATGGAATTTAACGCAGATGAAATCAAAAAGTTTAAAAGTAACTTTGCTAGGAATGCGGATAAACTTAGGGCTAAAATTAATGAGTTAAATGGGGCGGCACAATGATAGAGTTTAAAGGTCGTTATATAGGCATATCTAAAAGTTTGTTAGATAGCAAATTTACGTTGGAACTGGAAATATTGGAGCCTTATAAGATACAGCAAATTGACAGTGAGCTTACTGAAAAGGATGAGCTTGCTGTTACGGTAAAGAAATATCGTAAAAAGCGTAGCCTTGATGCTAATGCTTACTTTTGGGTATTGGTTGATAAGTTAGCTGAAAAGACTGGTAATGACAGAATTGCAATATACAGAAATGCTATAAAGGATATTGGCGGTGTATCTGAAACAGTATGTTTGAAAGAGGGTGCCGCTAATAAGCTCTGTGAAATATGGGGCAGAAACGGTATAGGATGGCAGTCCGATATAATGCCAAGTAAACTAAAGGGCTGTAAAGTAGTTATTTTGTATTATGGCAGTAGTACATACAATACTAAGCAAATGAGTTTATTAATTGACAACATAGTGCAGGACTGTAAGGCTGTAGGCATAGAAACAATGACACCTGCTGAATTACAGAGTATAAAAGATGCATGGAAGAGAAAGGAGAAAAAAGATTGAACAGAGTAATTTTGTTAGGCAGGCTTGCAAGAAATCCTGAACTAAAGTATACACAGGCAGCGGAGCCTATAGCTGTATGCAGGTTTACTGTGGCAGTAAATAGACCAAATGCAAAAGATGGAGATGTAACAGCAGATTTTATTAATTGCATAGCCTTCAGAAAAAGAGCTGAGATTATTAACCAGTATTTTTGTAAGGGCAGTAGGATAGGCATACAGGGCAGATTACAGGTAAGTAGTTATACTGACCAACAGGGTAACAAAAGGTACTCAACTGATGTAATTGTAGATGACTTTGAATTTGTGGATACTAAGGCAGAGAACGAGGCTAAAAGTAGTGAGGTGCCACAGAGTACACCACAGACAAGCTCTCAGGGTTTTAGTATTGACAATGATGCAGAGGATGAGGATTTACCATTCTAGGAAGTTTAAGTTATGCATGAAAGTTTAGAAGTAAATGCATTTAAAATGGGTAAGGGCGGAACATATAAAACTGTATGCCGCCTAATGTGCACAAGTGATACGCATACAACAATTAGTATTGCTGAAAAAGGAAGCTCGGATATGATGAGCTTTGATTTTCCTGATAGGTTAATAAAGGCAATATATGATGAGAGGTTTAAAAGGAATGGTGATTAATGGCAAGAAAGAGAATGATTGATCCTAATATATGGCAGTCAGAAGACTTTTCTAAGCTTTCCAATCTTTCCAAGATAATTTTTATTGGACTTTTTTCGTTGGCTGATGATGAGGGCTATGGCAAAGCTAATCCAACACTTATAAAAAACAGTATATTTCCCTTTGATGAAAAGTTGAGAACTACCGACATTAAACAGTCGCTGCAGGAGATAGCCACTAATATGTCCATAGTTTTTTATACTGCTGAGGACGGAAAGGATTATTATTTATTAAGTAATTGGAGTAAATGGCAGTCAATACAAAAGCCTACAGAAAGTAAATTGCCTGAGTTAAGTGACAAATGTACGGTAATATTACAGAATAACTACTGTAGTACTACAGTAGGACTACAGCCTAATAGAAAAGAAGAGAATAAGAATAGAATAGAAAAAGAATATATGGTCAAAAGCTTTGAGGAATTTTACACTACATATCCGAGGAAGGTCAAAAGAGATGCAGCGTTTAAAAGCTGGGAAAAGATTAATCCTAATGATGAGCTTAGAGAGGTTATTTTGAGTAATCTTAAAAAGCAAATAGCCTTTTATGGCTGGGACAAGCTTAAGAGTAAGGATATGCAGTATGTACCCCATCCCTCTACTTGGCTTAATAATAGACGGTGGGAAGATGAAATTGAAGTTGACTGCAAGCAAAAGTCTAAAGATAGTGGGGTGGTGTTGTAATGGATTTTACAGGTATGTTTGATAATATAAAGCAAAATACTGCTGACAATATTGCTCCTGATGATGGCAAAACTTATGCACTGACAAGGTTTAAAATGGAATGTGACCTTATTGAGAAGAAAAAGCAGGGGCATTGCTATTGTCAGAAATGCGGTGATACTAAGCTTATACCTGTTGTAAGGTTTTATACCGATATGAATAAATATTGTTTTGGCTTTGAAAGATGTAATTGTGTTAATGCTGAGGCTGTTAAACTGGCAATAGCTGAAAGTGGTCTTGAACGTGAAATAAGTATTAAAACCTTTGCAACGTTCAGAACAGATAATGAATTTCAAAAGGTTATAAAGGCTAAGGCTATTGAGTATCTCAAAGAGGTGAAGCAAAATAAAAAGCCGTGGTTTTATGCAGGTGGTCAGACAGGAGCAGGTAAAAGTCATATTTGCATTGCCATTGCTAACAGATTTTTGCAAAATAATTATAAACTTAAATATATGCGTTGGGTTGATGAATTGAGGCTTATAAAGTCTAATTTTAACAGCAGTAAGCTACAGGAATTTAAGGAATGTGATGTACTCTACATAGATGATTTATTCAAAGGAACTAAAAAACCTAGCGAGTATGATGTGGGTATAGCTTTTGAGCTAATTAATTACAGGGATAGCAACAACCTTATAACAATAATCAGCTCTGAAATGACAGATAGCGAGTTAAAGAATGTTGATGAGGCTATACACGGACGTATAAAAGCCCATGCTACAGACAGGTTTATGATAAGCATAAAGGCTGATAGTAGTAAAAATTACAGGATTAAGGACGAAAATATGGACTTGTTCGGCGGTGCGTAAATGTCGGATGCATTATTAGAGTTTACCATCCCCCTTACTCCTATAACAAAGAAAAACAGCAGTCAGATAGTTGTATGCGGTGGCAGACCTAGAATAATACCATCAAAGAAATTTAAGGAATATCAGGAGGCTTGCGGTTGGTTTATTAAAGCTCCTGATAAGCCTATTGACTGTAAGTGTAATATTAAAGCTGTTTACTATATGCCTACAAGGCGCAGAGTAGATATAACAAATTTACATAGCGCTTTGCATGACATATTGGTGCATTACAGGGTTATTGCTGATGATAA
>DBFOUY010000072.1:0-5503 GCA_048365975.1 Eubacterium sp. | reverse complement strand
CCTGCACTCTGTTCCTCAGATTGTTCATTCCCTGCACCCACGCCATTTGGTCGGCTGCTTTCAATTCCTCCGTCAAGCCTTCCTGTTCTATCATCTGTGCCATCAGGATTGTTTCCATAGCCTTCGCTCTGCGTTCTATCTCCGACAGATGTTTCTGCAAAGTTCCCTTTGTCAGATGATTGAAATAAATCACTCTGTGATTTTCCTGAAGAAATTGTTTCCTCATCTGCGAATATCTGCCAATAATCAAATTCTTCTGCATCGGCATTATCAGATTTGGTATCTGCACTTCGCCCTGAATCGTGTAATCGTACTGTACCATTATCAGCACTCCTTTCAATATTTTTCTTTTCGGCTTTAGTATAATCTGCATTTGATTTTACTGCAAATGTGCGATTTTCTTTTTCAAGTGATTTTACAGTTTTAGCTATCTCAGAAAGCACCATTTGAGAAATATCACTTGTTGCAAAACCAAGAGCATTGAGAGTATCAGATGTGTTGAAATTTACTATTGCTTGAAAATCATCTCTGTCAAAATACTCTGTCGCATCAACACCAAGTCTTGTCAATACCATAAAAGCAATACTATTCTGCAATGTTAAATGATACATTGAGGAAATCATATCGTCATTAAGTTCTTCAAGAAAACTGTCATTTTTTGCTGCTAACAAATCAGAAAGATAATCAGGCATATTGTCCTCAACAATATTTTCAGCCATTGAAATTACTGCATTATACAGATTATCTTTATTTTCAAGCTCACCAAATGAATTTTCAAGCGTTTCAATAATATCAGTCTGATACTCCTCTTTGTACTGCCATATTGGAACAGGCTTTGAATTTTCACGCTCTGCTGTGTCAGATATATCAAAATAGTATTTTATAGGTTTTCTTCCGTCATTGGAAAAAACTGCAATACCTTTAGAGCCTTTCTCAATTTTACGGTTAAACCTTCTGTTCCATTTATCAAATTCCAAAACAGCAGTTGCATCAGATCTTTGAACAAAAATGAGTAATTGCTCGTCAAAACGCAATCTATAGTTATAGCAGGCAGATGCAAGAAACTTATACCAATTTTGAGGAAAGCGTACAACATTTTTGCACGCATCATTATACATTTCAGTTATAAGTTCAAATTTAGATGCCATATTTTCACCTCGCTATATCATCAAATTTTCTGCCTGTTTTAATAAACATACCATTTGTGTCATAGTTATCAGGATTGGCACAAGCATCCTCCCAACCGAACATAGAGCCTGCTGTCATCGCAGAATACTGAACATCACTGATATTCAATTTTTCATTCAAATATTTTACAAGTTCTTTATTCTTTTCAGGCTCTTCAACTGTATAGCTTGAAACGGAATATCCTTTTTCACCTTTTTTAACTAAGCCTATTTCATTTGTTGTATCAACATAGACAAAGCATTGTTCAGGTAATGATGAACGCATAGGAATAACGGAATTTCCGTTTCGTTCCATAATCTCAGCAAACTGACAGATATGATAAAGATTATTATCAACCTCTAAATGATATTCATCAATATATCGGCAAGTACGCATTTCCTTTTTTCCGTTTCTTAATGTGATTTGAATTCTATCACCGTCAGGAATCGTGAACAGTTTTTTGTATCTGCTGTTTATAAATCGGATGCCTTTTTCTGCATTTTTAATATGCCTGTCAAGGCTGTCTTTTTTGTATGCAGTTACATAAAAATTATAATCACCTTTGCGTGTTTGACATTTGATAAGATAAGCATATTTATCTGTATCCGCTCTGAATGCAAAAGTATCAGACAGTTCGTCAAATTTAATATAGCTTTGCGGTCTTGTTGAACAAAGCAGTTTCATATCATCAAGATTGCGTAAAATACCTCTGTATTTTGGATCATCACGCAAAGCGTTTATGACATCATCAAATTCAATTTGAAATTCAAGTGTTTTTCGGTCTGCAATTTCATCCATCCAAGCAGAATAGAATTCATTGCCGTTCCTTCCGAAATCTCCACGCAAATAGCCGACATAGCCTGTCTGCATTTCAATTTGCTGACTCTGACGAAAGACATATATCATTTCATTTTCCTTAGCTGTTCGCAAAGTCATATTATCAGTCACTTGGCTCATCATCAACACCTCCAAGATATGAAAACAGCTTGCCTGCCTTTGCTGATTCCTGCAATTCGGCAATAATATTCATTTCCGCAACAGTTATGCCCTTAATTGCAACAATGCTTTTCAGAGATAAATTTTGCAGTTCTTTTTCGGTATTAACATCATTTTCAAACAATTTATTCAATACTCTTGTTTTCTGCTGAAAAGTTATTTTATTTGCCATAATACCAGCCTCCTTTATTCATTTTTCAGCATTAAAGATTTTCCGTATTCGGTAAAGCAGTACCAATTTGTATGGTCAAATCGTGAGCAATTAAAGCAGCCTTTTTTATAACCTTGTTTTCGGTCAGATTATCAATAGCATCTCTGACTTGGTGTTTTGATAGAAATGGGAATACACTCGTTATATGAATAACCGATGCTCTGCACCATTCCTTGCCTTGCTGCCTTGTAACAGCACAATCTGTTTTATGAACATACAAACTGTCCCATAAATATTGAGCAACAACAGCACTTTTAACACCATATTCAAGAGCTATATTGTTTTTGAAATAAGTCATATAATGCTCCTTAGAAATACAGAGCGGCTCATACTTCATGCGCCGCTCTGTATTATTAATTTAGTCTTTTTTTCTGTTCTTAATTTGCAAAATCACAATACCTGCGATAATCACAACAACTGCAACAATACCAATAATAGCTTTAGGTGTCATTACGCTTTACCTCCTTTATTTGATTTCTTTTTCTTAATGAGATAGTACGCAAGTGACAAAATACCGAGAGCAGATGCACCCATTACAGTAGCAATCGTTCTTCTGTTGCTGTTATCACTTGTCTTTGGGTTTTCAATTTCAGGTACTTTGATTTTTACTGTCTGTCCCTTATCGTTAATATCAGCGTGAGCAGTAAGCTCAATGCCGTCACGATAGAGCGTTTCAAAAACAACAAGTTCTGTATCGGTCTTAATACCGCTCGCATCAAAAGTAAATTCAACAGTTACCTTGCCGCTGCTCTTTTTTGGAATAAAAGTAATTTCACTTGTCACAGGCTGACCGTCAATTTCATACACTTTGCCTGTGGACTTATTCATCAAAACACCCTTGATTGTATATTCCTTATCAGGTGTAAGATTGGTAAATGATACAGTATCCTTGATTGTAATTTCGCCCTTTGCAACAATTTCTTTCTTGCCGTTGACCTTAGCAGTAGTCTTGATTTCAGGTACTTTAACAGTTATAGTCTGTCCTTCATCTTCAATATCTGCGTGTACGGCAAGTTCCTTATTATCTTTGTATAAGGATTCAAAAACTACAATATCCGTATCAGATTTTATATATTTACTGTCAAAGGTAAATTCAACTGTTGCTGTTCCGTTCGGCTCAGTAGGAATAAATATAGTTTCAGCAGTTACAGTTTCGCCGTTGATAACAAGTGCCTTGCTTGTATTCTTATCCATAAGAACACCCTTAAGGAGATATTCCTTATTCGGAATAAGGTGCTGATATTCCACTGTGTCAATAAGCGAAAATGTTTCTGTTGCACATATTTCTTTTTCACCATTAACTGTTGCAGTCGTTTTCAGTTCAGGAATTTTGTCATTCACAACAGTAATTTCAACAATCTGCTCATTGGTATCAATCTGAACAGGATAGATTTCCTCGTTAGCAAGATAATTTTCAGCAGGCTTTAATTCCTTGATTAACCAATTTCCGATTGGAATATTGTCAAAAGAAAATACGCCGTTACCGTCTGTTTCACAAGTAAGGAGTGCGTTATCCTCAGTAAATTCAGTTTCATCAGATTTGAACAAACCAAATAAAGCACCCTTAATTGTCTTTTCGGTTTCACGATCAATCTTTAATCCCTTAATACTGCCGTAGATTAATTCGTTAATAATTGGCTCGCCGTTATTTACTGTAAGATTTACGACTGCTGTGTCCTGTCCTGCATATTCATATACAACAGGATATTTATTGTCATTAAGAATATATGCGTTGTTCGTTGCAATTTCCTGAACATAATAATCTCCGATTGGTAAATCGGTTTTAACTTCTGCCTTGCCGCTCTTATCCATATGGATAATCTCAATCAAAGCATTTGCAGGGATTACTGCACCGCTTGCAGACACAAGTTTCTTTTCGGCATAAAGACCGAATATTACACTTGTGATTTCATCGTTTTTTCCAAGTCCGAACAGTTCGTCAAGCTCCATTGTCTTTTCAAACTTGATTTCAGCTTTCTGTCTTTCGTTATAGAATGATGTTGCCGTTCTGCTGATTTCAACATTCTGTCCTGCAAAAACAAGCTCAACTGAATGAATTTCATCACTCAAAACCATTCCATATGGGGCATTTTTTTCTTTTACATCATACTTGCCGAGATAGAGCTGTTTACTTGTGGCAACACCTTTATCATTTGTTGTGATAGTATCAACAATATCTCCCTTTTTGGCTCTTATTGTTCCGTCAAGGGTAATAATATCCTCGCCTGCGATAATATTATAAACTGCACCCTTTAAGGTGTCTTTAGCAAATACAGGCTGATAAATCTGCGTTTCACCCTCATTACCTGATACGGAAACATCAGAGAACACCTCGCCTGATTTTGTAACAGTTATTGTGCCTTTCTGTGCTGTATTTGCTTTTTCAACCTTAACAATAGTAAGAGCATTCTCAACAGTCGCATTTTCAGCCGTTATATCAAAAACAATAGGTGTCTTATCAACGATATAGCCATAAGGTGCAGCTACCTCAACTAACTTATAGTCTTTTGCGTATGGCAGTTTTTCAGGCGTTACAAGATAGCCCTCATCATTTGTATAGAAAGTATCAATGGTGGTAGGCTTAGAATAGGTGAATGTCATTGAGATAAGGTTATTATGTTTGTCATAAATCTGAAAGCCTGCATTAGCATAAGGGATTGTTTTTCCTGTTTCGGCATCTTTCTTTACAACCTTAAGATAGCTCTCAAAATTGGAATTGTTGATAAGATACGGATATGTTTTTTCATTCTCTGATACATAAACAGTAAAGTCCTTTATGAACTCTCTTCCATCCCAACCTTTAGTTTGATGAACAACATATGTGCCGTATGGCAGTTCCTTAGTAATCGCATAACCGTATTCATCACAAACGAGTGTATCTCGCTCGTCTTTGTCTGCTTTATCATAACTGCCTGATGATTTAAGATATATCTGAAATTCTGCACCCTTTTCAGGTGTCTCAATTTTTGTGCTGCCATCATCAGTGTGCTTTATAATTGCAATTTTACCTTTCTTAACCTGCTCGGTCACTGCATTCTCACACTCGTTGTATTCGACCTTATATAATTTAGGATCTGCACCGACAGGGTGCTTTTCTCCGTCAACGAGGTAACCCTCGCTTGCTTGATA
>DBFOUY010000071.1:0-9644 GCA_048365975.1 Eubacterium sp. | reverse complement strand
ATGCATTATGTACCTTTTATATTTGAAAATATTAAGAATCTTGTGCTTGACGGCAACGGCAGTACATTTGTTATAGACGGCAAGGTGACTAATGCGGTCATATCAGACTGCGAAAATATAACGATTAAAAATCTTGCTATCAAGACAATCAGTCCGAATGTTCATAAGCTCACGGTTTTAAGCAAGACTGCGTTTTCAGTTACCTTTTCTTTATGCAGTGAAAGTAAATATTCAAAGGAGGATGACGGATATTATTTTAACGGTAACGGTTATAGATTAGGCTTTTTTGAGAATAAGGAAAAAGCGTTCTGGACCTCCACTGTTAAACCGAACAATAAAAACAAAATATCCCGAACAAGTCACCCTTTTAAATTTGCAAATAAAATTGAAAAAATTTCCCCATACAAATTTAAAGCTCAATACCCTTTTTACAGAAATTTTGATATAGGTCAGACCTTTTATATATTTGATGCGCATAGAAGTGATGTCGGAATTTTTATTGAAAAAAGTAAAAATATTATTCTTGATAATGTAACGCAGAATTTCAATTATTCACTTGCATATGTTGCGCAGGATTGTGTGAATTTAACAATAGAAAACTGCGCATTTGCTCCTGAAAAGGACAGTGCTTTGGAGCTTGCTTCTCTTGCAGATTTTATGCAGATATGTATGTGCTCCGGCAAGGTGATAATAAGAAATAATGTGTTTGACGGGGCATCTGATGATGCACTCAATGTGCACGGTATTCATTTCGGTATAGACAAAATTGATGGTAATAAATTGACAGTATCATTTCGTCATCCGCAGTCGTGGGGTTTTAATCCTCTGCACGACGGTGACAGGATTGAATTTATAAATCCCAAAACCTTATTAAGCGTTGATAAAAACAAAATCATATCATCTAAAATGACAGACAATTATCGTATTGAACTTGAACTTGAAAGTTCTGTACCAAACAATTATTTACAATATGTGATTGAGGATACAGACAGATGTCCCGAGCTGCTTTTTGAAAACAACACGCTTAACAGAATTATAACAAGAGCAATTCTCTACACCTCAAGAGGCAAATGTGTAATCAGAAATAATCATTTCATCAGTAATACGATGAGTGGTGTGCTCCTTTCCGATGACGCTAAAAGCTGGTATGAAAGCGGTATGTGCCGTGACGTTACCATTGAAGATAATATCTTTGATTACTGCGCTCAGACACCTATATTGATTAAGCCTGAAAACAGAGTGCATAACGGAGCGGTACACAAAAATATTACAATAAAAAATAATACCTTTAAAAAGTATAAAGGTTATTGTATTAAAGCAAAATCAACGGATAAAATCACAATTGAAAATAACAGCTTTAACAGTAACAAGCATATTCATACTAAAGGCTGTAATCATATCAAGGAGATTTAACAATGAAAAAAAGCAACATTAAATTAAGCTTTAATAAGCTTACGGGTGATTACAAAATTACGCATAAAGGATTTGAATGGGTTAGTGACGGAAGAAGACCTTACATAATTATAAGAAAAAAGGTCGGTAAAAAATATATCAGCACAATCCGACCGTTGATTTGCGCATTGAAAAAAGATGTACAATATACAGATGATAAAATAGTATGTAAATTCAGCAATTATATTGCTTTTGGTAAAAAATTGCCGTTTACGCTTGTTTGTACTGCCGCAATAACAGGCTATGACACTGTTGAGTTTTCTTTAAAAACAGAAAATGAAACCGGCTTTGATATTCAGGCTGTTTATTTCCCTGCTCCATTCAATGCAAAGAAAAAGTGCACAAGCTCCTATGCTGTTGACGCAATGCGTCAGGGCTTTATTATGCCAGACGGATATAAAAATAATTTTTTATCTACTTTTGCCTTTGCTCACTATCTGCGAAAAATCAACACGGGTGACTGTTATATGCCTATTTGGGGCAGGGTCAGCGGTGAACATGGCTTTTCCGCAATTATTGAAACTCCGTATGACGCTTGTATGTTCTCCTCATTCGGCAGACACGGGGCATTCGTGAACTCTGTTCACTGGTCATCTTCCTTGGGAAAACTTAATTATGAAAGAAAAATCCGGTTCACTTTCCATGATAACTGCGACTATAACACAATTGCAAAGGATTATCGCTCATATTTAAAAGAAACAAATCAGTTTGTTTCTATTGATGATAAAATCAGGAAGAATCCTAATATAAAAAATATTATCGGTGCTACTGTTCTGCATCACAAGATTTATTCAAAAATACAGCCTAAATCAAAATTCTATGATAAGAACGGTACAAATGATTTTCTGTATTCAACATTTGAAAAGCGTGCCGAGCAAATGGAAAAGCTGAAAGCTATGGGTCTTGAAAAGCTGTATATTCACACTGACGGCTGGGGCGAAAATGGTTATGACAATAATCATCCATACATACTTCCACCTTGTGAGAAAGCCGGAGGCTGGAACGGTATGAAAACGCTTGCCGATACCTGCCGAAAGCTCGGTTATGTTTTTGCAGTTCACGACCAATACCGTGATTATTACTATTCATCAAAGAATTTTGATATCGAGAGGGCTGTTACAAAAATTGACGGAAAGCATCCCTACTGCTCAATATGGGACGGCGGTGAGCACAGCTTTCTCTGCGCCTCCTTTGCTCCCGATTATGTAAAACAAACATATAAAGAGCTTGAAGAGCACGGCATTGATATTCAAGGGGCATATCTCGACGTATTCTCTGTAATGGCGGGCGATGAATGTTTCCACAAAGAGCACCGACTCACACGGGAGGAAAGTATAAAATACAGAGCAGAGTGTTTTGATTATTTAAATAAAAAGGGTTTGATTATGTCATCTGAAGAGCCTGCAATGCAGTTGTTAAATAATATTGCACTTGTACATCATGGGCCCCATGCTCTTCGTCCGCAGGTTAACGGTAAGGCAGTAGGTATACCCATTCCGCTTGCAGATCTTGTGTTCCACGACTGTATTATTACACCATGGGACTGGTGGAACAACTGGGGTATTCCAAAAGGAGAAAACGGTGAAAGCTATTGTGCTTTGCATGCAGGTATGCCATATATTCATCCTTACGGTGAGGTTGATATGAAAATCGGCAATGACCCTCGTTCGGCGGATATTGACCTTCTTTCAGACGATAAGCTTAAAGCAGAGATTGAAAGAATTAAACCGCTTACAGAACTTCAAAAAAGACTCTATAACAAAGAAATGGTATCGCATAAATTCTTAGATAATTCATATAAAGTACAGCAAACCGCATATTCCGATGGTACAGTGGTTGCTGTTAATGTTGAAAGTAACAATTATGATATAAAATGGGGAAAAGAAAATGCTTAAATTCACAACAAAAAAATATCCTTGCTCTGTTTTAGGTGAAGATAGTGCTTTGCCTGACCTGTCCTATAATAAGGAACAAGTAAAATTTAAAACATTTGTAAATGACTTTGAGGGTCTGTTTATCGGCTATGGCGCAAGAGAAACCTCTTATCCATACAGACAGCAGAACAGATATGATGAGGAAATAGTACAGGATGTCAATATTGCTGTTCTTGAAAATGAATATCTGTATGCCGAATTTCTCGTTGATTTCGGCGGAAGATTATGGAAACTCTATGATAAAACTAAAAAGCGTGACATTCTTTATACAAACGATGTTATAAGACTTCGTAATTTAAGTATCAGAAATGCCTGGTTTTCAGGCGGTGTTGAGTGGAACTGCGGCGTAATCGGTCATTCACCGTTTACTTGTAAGCGTATGTATTGCGCCGAGGTTAAAGGCGAAAATGAATTTGATATACTTCGTTTTTATGAATTTGAACGCACAAGAAGTATTTATTATCAGATTGATTTTTGGCTTGATAATGATCGTCTTTACAGCCGTGTACATATCTCAAATCCGAATGATAAAACTGTACCTATGTACTGGTGGTCAAATATTGCAGTGCCCGAATTTAAGGGTGGCAGAGTAGCTGTACCTGCAGGCAGTGCTTATAATAATTCTGACGGTATGGGAATAAAAAAATCAAGTATTCCATTTGATAATGATATTGATGTTTCTTACCCTGAAAGAATAGCAGAAACCATAGATTATTTTTATGATATTGAGCAAAATGAAAATAAGTTTATTGCAAATATAGATGAAAATGGATATGGACTTTTGCAGATTTCTTCAAATAATCTTAAGGGCAGAAAGCTTTTCAGTTGGGGGCATTGCAGCGGCTCTGAAAACTGGCAGGAAAGATTAACTGATAAAGCAGGCTGGTATGTTGAAATTCAGGCAGGACTCGGCAAAACGCAGTATGAGTGTCTGCCTATGCCGCCGAAAACTCATTGGGATTTTGTTGAGTGCTATACGCTTGCCGAGATTGATAAAGAAATGCTCAGTGCTGATTATTCTGATTTTGTTGATGCTGTAAATTCTCAGGTGATCAGAATCAACAGCTCAATTGATCTGGATAAGTTATGCTGTGATACATATAAAACAGTTACAATGCAAAAGGGCGAAATCAGATACACCGGCAGTGGTTACGGCTATCTTTATCAGAAAATGGGTGGTAAATGCCCTGAACAGCTTGAATTTAAATATGACAACGATATTGATATGTGGCTTGAGCTTTTCGATGAAAAAGAAAACAGCAATAGTATTGACTTTGCATTCGGCGAACATCAGTATAATGCATTGCTGAAAATGAAAAATAGAACTGACTGGCGTGTATTCTATCAGCTTGCGTTGATAAGCTACGATAAACGTGATTTTGAAAGAGCAAAGGAGTATACTGAAAAAGCATTTCTTTTTGATAATAACTTGTATCTCAATCATCTTTATACTTGTATTCTTTTCTGCACTGATAATGAAAAATATAAATACTATGCAAGAAAAACGATAAGACTTAAAAACAATGATTACAGTGTCTGCGAAAGAATGTTTAAGTTACTTATTGACGGCAAAGCTTATGAAGATATTATTTCCTGTTATGACCTTTGCGGTGATGACGTGAAAAGCGCAGACAGAATTAAAATGTACCTGTCTTATGCTTACTTAAAGCTCGGAAATACAGAAAAAGCACAAAAGCTTCTTTTAGATAACGGTGGTTTATATATCCCGGATTATCGTGAGGGTGAAAAGTTTCTTGATACTCTCTATCGTGAAATAGAGCATAAGCTCACAGGTACTCCTGAAAATGAAATTATTGTTCCAAAACAATTTGATTTTATAGTTGCAAAGCAGGTGAAAATTGATGAATAAAATATGGTATAACCGACCAGCAAGAAAATGGCGTGAAGCACTGCCTATCGGTAACGGTCATATGGGCGTTATGGTTTACGGCGGGAAAAAGAAAGAAACCCTCTGCTTTAATGACGGTACATTATGGTCAGGCTATCCGAAGAATTATAACAATAGTGACAGTCTGAAATACCTTGATAAAGTGCGTGAACTGATTATTAATGGCAGGAATGCAGAAGCGGATAAGCTTGCACAGGAAAAGCTTTGCGGTTTTTACAGTGAAACTTTTTTACCTCTCGGCAGTGCAAATATAAAAATCAACGGTGTAAAAGGAAATGACTATAAGCGTATTCTTGATTTAAGCACTGCTGTTCACACGGTTGAATATGCCGATATTACCCGTGAAGCATTTGCGTCAAATCCTGATAATATTGCTTGTTATCATATTAAAAGCGAGAAATTGTTTTCGGCGGTTATTTCTCTTAAAAGCAAGCTTCATCATTCAGTAAAAACAGATAATTGCCTTTGTCTTACAGGTAATGCCCCTGATTATGTTGCTCCAAATTATCTGCGAACAAAATTATTCCCGATAAAGTACAATGAGCATAAGGGTATGGCATTTGCATTGTGCTGTAATGTTGATACAGACGGTAAAGTTGTATATACAGCAAAGCGTATGAAAATAAAAAATGCTACATATGCAACCCTTTATTTTGCAACTGCAACAGGCTTTAAAGCATTTAATCAAATTCCTGATACAAGCAGGGAAAATGTGCTGAATGTATGCAGAGAAAAACTGAATTTGCATAAAAGCTATGAGCAGATTAAAGCAGACCATATTGCTGATTTTGCAAGCCTCTACAATAAATCATCTATTTCATTTTCTGATGAAAACCGTTTATCCACAGATATGCTGATTGAGCAGGCGAAGAATGGTGAGGTCAGTCCAGCACTTGCGGAATTATTCTATAACTACGGAAAATATATGACAATATCCGCAAGCCGCAATGGCGGTCAGGCGATGAATTTGCAGGGGATATGGAACAACAGTGTCCGCCCTCCGTGGAGCAGTAATTATACAGTCAATATAAATACGCAGATGAATTACTGGGGAGCATCGAGAGCAAACCTCTGCGAATGTATTGAGCCGCTTTTACAAATGGTTTATGAAACAATGCTCAATGGCAGAAAAACAGCTCAAATAAATTACGGATGTAATGGTTTCGCCTGCAATCACAATGTTGACTTATGGAGAAAAACACCTCCGGTTCAGGGCACTTGTAATTATATGCTAGAGCCATTGTGCGGTGTCTGGCTTGCAAATGAGATTTTTGCCCATTTCCAAAACGGCGCTTTCCAGAAATATCAAGACAAGGTTTTTGAAATAGCAAAAGAGGCGGCACAGTTTTCTGCTGATTATCTTGTTTTGCATAACGGAAAGTATGTTATCTGTCCGTCACCGTCTGCCGAAAACAGTTTTATAAGCAATGGTAAAAAATGCACACTTGACTATGCATCGGCATTTGATATGGGCTTAGTTAAACAGTCGTTTCTGAATTATTTGAGCCTTAATATTGACAATGAACTCAGCAAAAGACTTAAAACTATTCAGCCCGATTTGTTTGATTTTCAATACGGCAAAACAGGTATTTGCGAGTATCACAAGGATTATGAAATGCCGGAAAGAGGGCATCGTCACTTTTCGCCGCTTTATGCCTTTTATCCGGCAAATGTGATTAAGTATTACGAGAACAAAAAACAAACGGAGCAGGTACAGAAACTCTTCGATGACAGAATAAATCATTCAACGCAGTATATAGGCTGGTCAGCCGCCTGGGGAATATGTCTTGCGGCAAGACTGCACGACAGCGAAAAAGTAAAGATGATTATTCAGAAATTCCTGGGTCATGCAGTATTTAAAAATTTGTTCTGTGTTCATCCGCCGTATTATTTCCAGATTGACGGAAATCTTGGCTTTGTAGCAGGAGTTCACGAAATGCTCGTTTATGAAGAAAACGGAATTGTTGAACTGCTACCCGCACTGCCCGACAATATGCAAAACGGCAAAGCTGAAAATCTGTTTGTTAACGGTGTTTGTATCTCGTTTGAATGGAAAAACGGTAAGGTAATAAGCATATCCGCTGATAGAGAAGTGCTCATTAGGAAAAATAATTTATCAGCAGATATTGATATAAACAATAATGTAGAGATTAAGGAGAACTGATATGAAAAAAAGTGTTAAGGTGTTAATCAGCATTATTCTCGCACTTGCAGTTGCTTCGGGTGCAGTCTGCCTCGGTGTAACATTTATCGGAAAAAATTATAAACAGGCTGAGGACACTGAATATAAAATTCTTCAGGTAACAGACCCTCATATTCTTAATGACGAGAAAAAGGACGCAAAGGCATACAAAACCATATCAGAAATGGTTAAAACAACAAAACCCGACTTGATTATGGTAACAGGTGACATTACAAGTGAAAAAGAAAATTTCACAGCTTTTAAATCATTCGGAGCATTTATGGAGGAATTTAAAATCCCGTGGGGATTTACTTTCGGCAATCACGAGGGTCTTGACATTAAGTATGAAAACGGCGAAGGTGTGAATGGTGAAACAATAGCAGACAAGCAGATGCTTAATGATTATCTCGAAAACCTTGAATACTGCATTTATGAGCGTGGCGATGAGAGTGTTGACGGTATGGGCAATTATACATATCCGGTTAAGGATAAGACGGGCAAAGTTCTCACAACGCTGGTTATGATGGACAGCCACAGCTATGATAATGAAAATGACGGTTACGACCATTTTCACGAAAATCAGATAGAGTGGTATGAAAAAACAGTTAAATCAATATCTAAAGAAATAAACGGTGACGAAAGTGTGCCTGCAAATACTCTCGCATTCTTTCACGTGCCTATGCAGGAATACAGAAGCGCTTATGACAGTAAAGACATTATAAGAGGCAAAAGACTTGAAAAAGAGGGTTGTCCTGCTGTTGATGATATGATGTTTGAGAAAATGGCTGAACTCGGCTCGACCAAAGCTTGTTTTGCGGGTCATGACCATATGAATAATTATGAGGTGGAAAAAGATGGTATACGGCTTTGTTATGGTCTTTCCTGCGACCATAATATTTATGTTGTTCCTTTCAGAGGCGGTAAGCTTATCAACATAAAAAGTGACGGCTCGTTTACTACACAATCGCTTATCCGACATAGAGGTCAGCCAACTATAACAATCGGTAAGGAAAAATGATTATGAAAAAGTTTAAAATAAGCTTTATTTGTTTGTTTTTAGCGGCTGCTTTATTGACTGGTTCAGCTGCAATCTATAACGGCAGCAAGGGAAGCGAGGTTTTTCAAAATGACACACCGTATATAACTGCAGAAAATCTTGCACTTAATTGTAGTGAAAATAAAAAGCTTACTGACGGCAATGTAAATACTGTTTATAACTCCTATACAAAAGGAATGAAAAATATTGATATTGATTTGACAAAAGAAAAAGAATTTAACTCTATTGTTCTTAAAGAGCAAGGACTTAATATTCATTCCTTCAGCATTCTAATATCATCTGACAAAGAGGAATATACAACAATATATAAGGGTGACAAAATTGAATATCACCGTCTTTGCACATTTGATAATGTTAAAGCACGCTATGTGCGAGTGATTATTGAAAGTGCAGACAGTTTCTGGGCACTTAAAGAAATAGAAATATATAATCAGGAAACTGTTTCGTCAAAGGATTTTAAAACCGTTGGTTATGTACTCAACAGTGATTTTTACGAAATTATGAAAAATGATGATATATCGGATAAGCACAGAGCAATAGGCAATATGCTTAACAGCTATCATATAAGCGGACTTACGCACATTAACTTTTACTGCGGTGTGGGCTTTGATGCACAGGGCAATGTCTTTTTCGGTAATGATGAAAAAGAAAATAATATGATAAAGCAAGAAACTCAGTATATGATTGATTGTATGCGTGAATTTGGCAGGGACGATTTGAAAATTACATATGTTGTAGGCATAGGCAGTAATAATGAAAATACAAATCCTGCAATGGCTGATAATCAGGAAAAGTTCATTGAAAATCTGATTTCACTTTGCAATGAACTTGGTATTGACGGAATTGATTTTGACTACGAATTTCCGCAGAGTGATTATGATTATCAGGTGTTTGATAATTTTATTGTTAAACTGAAACAGAAAATGCTTACAAATATGAACTGTAAAGATAATTGTATTCTGTCCTGTGCTTTCGGTACAATGGGTGTTGATTATTCAAAAGAGGCAATTGAGTCACTTGATATAGTCAATATGATGACCTACGATATTTTTGATCAGGATGGGGAGCATTCAAGTTTCTGGAGCTGTGCGGTTCAGGGTGCAAAATATC
>DBFOUY010000070.1:0-7632 GCA_048365975.1 Eubacterium sp. | reverse complement strand
AACTGAGGTTTTTGCCGCTGAGGTTATCAAAGAGCTTGACTGCGGTATCACTTATATGGTTGTCAGCGAGGCTGGCGCATCTGTTTATTCTGCTTCAAAGCTTGCCGCCGAGGAATTTCCCGAGTATGATGTATCACTGAGAAGTGCTGTATCAATTGCAAGAAGGCTTCAGGACCCATTAGCAGAGCTTGTTAAGATTGACCCCAAGGCAATCGGCGTAGGGCAGTATCAGCACGATATGCCACAGAATCAGCTCAGTGAGGCACTTGACGGTGTAGTAGAGGATTGTGTTAACTCAGTAGGCGTAGACCTTAATACAGCATCTGCACAGCTCCTTAACAGGGTTGCAGGTATATCGTCAGCAGTTGCAAACAATATTGTAAAATTCAGGCAGGATAATGGTGCGTTTACATCAAGACAACAGCTTAAAAAGGTATCAAAGCTCGGACCAAAGGCGTTTGAACAGTGTGCAGGTTTCCTGAGAGTAAGTGAAAGCAAAAACGTTCTTGATAATACAGCTGTTCACCCTGAAAGCTACGATGCTGCCGCAAAACTGTTAAAGCTTTGTAGTGTGACTGATGATGACATCAGAGCAGGAAAAGTTGATGGAATTGAAAGCTATATAAAGACTGTCGGCACTTCTGCACTTGCTGATGAGCTTGGTATCGGTGAGCCTACGCTTATTGATATTTCAAAAGAACTTGCAAAGCCGGGACGTGACCCGCGAGATGAGCTGCCTGCACCGATGCTCAGAACTGATGTTATGGGTATGGAGGATCTTACTGTCGGTATGGAGCTGAAAGGCACAGTGCGTAATGTTATTGATTTTGGTGCTTTTGTTGATATCGGTGTTCATCAGGACGGGCTTGTTCACATATCACAGATTACAAATAAATTCATCAAGCATCCAAGTGACGTTCTGAAGGTCGGAGATATTGTAACAGTATGGGTAATCTCTGTTGATGTAGACAAAAAGCGTATAGGTCTGACAATGAAAAAACCGAAGGATTGATATGGAATATATAGTAAAAAGGTCTGACAGAAAAACAATTTCACTGTCGGTAAATGATGATTTGATTCCTGTTGTGCGTGCTCCTTATTTTGTATCTAAAAATCAAATTAAGTCTTTTGTTGAGAATAATGCCGAATGGATTATTAATGCAGCTGAAAGAAAACGTACTGAGCTTGAAAAATATAATTTATCTGACAAAGAACTGGAGGAGCTTATTAAACAAGCAAAAATATATATTCCAAGCAGGGTTGATTATTTTTCAAAGCTTATGAATTTAAAGCCATCAAGTGTTAAAATAACCAAAGCTAAAAAACGATTTGGTTCATGCAGTGGAAGAAATGGACTTTGTTTCTCCTGTTATTTAATGCTGTATTCAGAATCTGCAATAGACTATGTAGTTGTTCACGAGCTTGCTCACATAAAGCATCACAATCACAGCAAGGATTTTTATAAACTAATTGAAAAATATATACCTAATTATAAAGAGCGTATAAAACAATTAAAAGCTTAGGGTAAACCTAAGCTTTTTTTATATCAACAACTATTATTTCAGGGTGATTAAATAATCTGAGTGGGAACTCACTGTTTCCAAGACCACGGCTGATAATTAAGCGTGGTTTGTCGCCGAAAGTGCCTCTTGCATATTTAGGCAGAATGCCCTGACCTGGTGAAAACAGTGGCTTAAAGATTATCCATTGACCTCCGTGTGCATGACCTGAAAGCTGTAAGTCAAAATCATACTGCTTATAATTCAGCTCAGGTATACCCTCAAAGTTTTCAGGAAAATGGCTTAGGACTAATCTGAAACCACTGTAATCCTCTAACTTTTCGAAATAACTGCTCATATCCTTATATTTAAATGTTCCGTTTTTACGTGCTTTGTAATCCTTAAAATCAGCCTGATTTTCATCAAGACCAAGTATTCGGCAGTACCCGCAATCAGCTGTGTCATTAAGAAGAACAGTAAAACCGATGTCTGAAAGTTCTGTCATAAGCTTTTCAAAATAATCAAGACGTCTTTCGTGATTTCCCGTAATATAGTAAACAGGTGATATTCTTAAAAGCTCTTTGCCATATTCAAGCATTTTATCTTTATTTTTGCCATGGTCATTGATGTAGTCGCCTGTAATACAGATTATGTCAGGCTTAAGCTCATCAAGCTTTTTTAAAACTGCTTTAAAGGGCTTTGAATGAAAGTCACTCAACTGAACAATTCTGAAATCTTTTTTACAGTTTTCAGATTTAACTGTATGAAAAGTAATGTCAAGCCTATTATTCTGATAATAGCAAAAGCAGACAAATAGTGCAATGAGAACAATGATAAGCACAATTATTAACAAAAAATTTGAAAAATTCATAAAATCACCTATAATTATAATATATTTAATGCTATAATTAGTCAACATTAAATTTTTTAAATAAAAAGGGATAATTTTGACAATTGAGTATAGTATAATGGAAAGGGTGAGAAAAATGGATAATTCCATACGCCTTGTGGCAGAAAATAACGAAAAAAGTTTATTATGTGAGAAGGCTTGCTTATCCTGTAATTCAAAAGGCAGATCAATTCCTGAAGATGAATGTTCAATAAGAACCTGTTTTCAGCGTGACAGGGACAGAATAATTCATTCACAGGCATTCAGACGCCTGAAGCATAAAACTCAGGTCTTTCTTTCGCCTAGCGGTGACCATTACAGAACACGGCTTACACATACACTTGAGGTATCACAGATAGCAAGAACAATTGCAAGAGCACTCAGGCTTAATGAAGATCTGACAGAGGCTGTTGCTTTGGGTCATGATTTAGGTCACACACCATTCGGTCACGCAGGAGAGCGTGCTCTTAACCAGTTATGCTCATGTGGCTTTAAGCATTATGAACAAAGTGTCCGCGTGGTTGAGCATGTTGAGAAAGATGGAAAAGGTCTTAATCTTACTGATGAGGTTAAAAACGGAATACTTTGCCATACAAGAGGCGAAGAGGCTTATACCTTAGAGGGTCAGATAATAAAAATTGCCGATAAGATTGCATATATCAATCACGATATTGATGATGCAATTAGAGCCGGTGTAATGGACGAAGAGGATATTCCGCTGTCACTCAGAATGCAGCTTGGAATGACTAAATCACAGCGTATTAACAATATGGTGCGTGATGTTATTTATAACAGCAATGACAAAATAAGAATGAGCGATGACTGCTATACTGCATTTATGGATCTGCACAGCTTTATGTTCACTGCGGTTTATACAAACCCTGTCTGCAAGGGGGAAGAAATAAAGGCAGTTGATATGCTTCATAAAATATATGCTCATTATATTAATCATATTGAAGATTTGCCTGAGATTTATTTTAAGATTGCCGAAAAAGACGGTGCTGAAAGAGCTGTCTGCGATTACATAGCAGGTATGAGCGATGTTTATGCTCTTAAAATTTTCAATCAACTGTTTGTGCCGATGTTCTGGCATGACTGATTTATAATTAACGAAAGGAGTTGAGATTATGGCTTTGAGTGAAGCATTTTTGCAGGAATTAAAATTCAAAACAGATATCGAAGACATTATCTCAACCTATGTTACACTGAGGAAAAACGGCTCAACATCAAAGGGTCTTTGTCCGTTTCATAATGAAAAAACGCCGTCATTTACAGTATACAATGATACACAGTCATTCTATTGTTTCGGCTGCGGTGCAGGCGGTGATGCTGTTACCTTCTTAAAGAAAATTGAAAATCTTGATTATATAGATGCCGTTAAATTACTTGCTCAGCGTGTAGGGCTTCAGATGCCTGATGATAACAGCTATGATGACAGCCTTTCAAAAAAAAGAAGGCGAGTGCTTGAAATAAATCGTGAAACTGCAAAATTCTATTATTCATATTTGATTAGTCCTCAGGGTAAAGTTGGTCTTGACTATTTTCTGAACCGCGGTCTTTCAATGAATACCATAAAAAGATTCGGACTCGGCTTTGCTCCTGATAAGTGGGACAGTCTGCTTAAGCATTTAAAAGCTAAAGGCTACAGACCAAGCGAAATGGTTGAAGCCGGCGTTGTCAAAATAGGCAGAAATAATAATTACTATGATACATTCAAAAACAGAGTTATGACACCAATAATTGATGTAAGAGGTAATGTTATAGCATTCGGCGGTCGTGTTCTTGATGACAGCAAGCCTAAGTATATTAATACCTCAGATACATTAGTTTATAAAAAAACAAATGAACTGTTTGCTCTTAATCTTGCAAAGGACAGTGGTAAAGATAATTTAATACTTTGTGAAGGGTATATGGATGTAATAGCAATGCACCAGGCAGGCTTTACAAATGCAGTTGCGGGATGCGGAACGGCACTGACTAACGAACAGGTACGATTAATCAGCAGATACGCAAAAGAGGTTATTCTTGCTTATGATGCTGATGAGGCTGGTCAGAAGGCTTTGAACAAAGCAGTTTCGTTGTTCAAGCAGACTGATGTTAAGGTTAAAATACCTGCTTTGGTCGGCGGTAAAGACCCTGATGAAATAATTAAAAAATACGGCAGGGACAAGTTCAAGGGTATGCTTGACGGTGCATCAAACGACACTGAATTTGCATTGCTTGAAATAAGAAAGAAATATAACGTTTCCACCTCTCAGGGAAAAATTGATTTTCTGAATGAAGCACTTAAGGTGCTTGCAGGGGTCAGTCCTATTGAGCAGGATATTTATATCAGCCGTCTTGCGGACGAGCTGTCAGTTGATAAATCAAGTATAAAAATTCAGCTTGATTCTTATGTAAAAAAACGCAATTATCGCCAAAAGCGAAATGAATATAAATCAATAGTTGATAATTCAGTGCGTGATAATCAGCGAAAAAGCTATGATGAAAATATATCAATCAGGCAGATTAAGGCTGAGGAAAGAATAGTCGGTCTGCTTTTGAGATATCCTGATTGTTTCAATTTGGCACAAAGCTTTGACAATCAGATATTGTCGTCAGCTTTTATAAAAAAGGTTTTTGCTGAAATAATTAAGAGGCTTGATGCTCAGCTTGATATTGATTTGATTAATTTCAGCGCAGTTCTTACAAGTGATGAAATTGGAAGCTTGTCAGGCATTATAGCAAGAACAAGAGAAAGTAAGGATGCAAAAAAAGAATTTAAGGATTGCATTGCTATAATTCAGAGTGAATATGAAAAGAATATCATTAAGCCGTCTGATTCGATGAGTGATGATGAATTCAGAAATATGTTCAATAAGAATACATAAAACAGAGGAGATTTATTATGAAGGAAATTAATTTGACACCGCAGGCACCTGTGAGTGAGGACAAAAAACAGGCAGCCTTTAAAAAGCTGGTTGAACGTGGAAAGCAGACAGGACATCTTTCAACACAGGAAATTGATACTCTTATTGTTGAGCTTGACCTTGATGTTGAAGAACTTGAAAAGCTTAATGAGCAGATAGATGCTGCCAATATAAGTATTATTGATGATTTTTCTGCTGAAGCATTTGAGAGTCTCAGTCTTGAGGTTGATCTTCCTAAGGAAACTGATGCTGCTGATACAGTTGCAGTTAATGACAACGCTGCAATGGATGACCCTGTCAAGGTTTATCTTAAGGAAATCGGACGTGTTCCTCTTTTAACTGCTGAGGAGGAAATTGAGCTTGCTATACGTATTTCTGATGATGACGAGAGTGCAAAGAAAAGACTTGCAGAGGCTAACTTACGTCTTGTAGTAAGTATTGCAAAGCGTTATGTCGGCAGAGGTATGCAGTTCCTTGATTTAATTCAGGAGGGCAATCTGGGTCTTATCAAAGCGGTTGATAAGTTTGATTATACAAAAGGATTTAAGTTCTCAACTTATGCAACATGGTGGATAAGACAGGCTATTACACGTGCTATTGCAGACCAGGCAAGAACAATACGTATTCCTGTTCATATGGTTGAAACCATTAATAAGGTTAAAAAGGCTAACAGCCAGCTGCTTCACACAAATGGCAGAGAACCCACACCGGATGAAATTGCTGAATTTCTTGATATGCCTGTTGATAAGGTAAGAGAAATTCTCAGAGTAGCTCAGGAGCCTGTATCTCTTGAAACTCCTATCGGTGAGGAGGAGGATTCTCACCTTGGTGATTTTATTCCTGATGATGATGCTCTTGCACCTGCAGATGCTGCATCAATGAGCCTTCTTAAGGAACAGCTTTCCGACGTTCTTAAAACTCTCACACCAAGAGAGGAAAAGGTGCTTTCACTTCGTTTTGGTCTTGAGGACGGCAATCCAAAGACTCTTGAAGAGGTTGGCAAAGAGTTTAACGTAACAAGAGAGAGAATAAGACAGATTGAGGCAAAGGCACTCAGAAAGCTTCGTCATCCAAGCAGAAGTAAAAAGTTGAGGGATTTCTTAGACTAATGACACAGGAAAAAATTAACAGAATTAACGAGCTTGCTCATAAATCAAAAGCAGTTGGTCTGACTGATGATGAAAAGCAGGAGCAGGCTGTCTTAAGACGTGAATATATTGACTCTTACAAAGCAAGCCTTATAGGTCAGCTTGAAAATACTTATATTGTTGATGAAAAGGGCAATAAGCGTAAGGTGAAAAGAAAAAATAATGGCTAAACTGATTATAATTGAGGGTCTTGACGGCAGCGGAAAATCAACACAGACCGCATTGCTTGAAAGCTATCTTCAAAATAAAAATGTAAAATTCAAAAAAATTAAACTGCCTGATTATGACAGTCCGTCAAGTACTCTTGTGAATATGTATCTAAAAGGTGAGTTCGGCAATGATGCTGATTCAGTTAATGCTTATGCGGCAGGTGCTTTCTATGCTGTTGACAGATTTGCATCATACAAGCTGAACTGGAGCAGTGATTATGAAAATGGTACTTTAATTCTTGCAGACAGATATGCTACATCAAATTCTATTTATCAGATGGAAAAACTTCCGTTAGACAAGTGGGATGAATATCTTGAATGGTCTGCTGATTTTGAGTATAACAAAATAGGTATACCAAAGCCTGATTTGGTGATTTTTCTTGATATGCCTGTTGAGGTTTCACAAAAGCTTATGACATCACGCTATATGGGTGATGAAAATAAAAAGGATGTTCACGAGGCAAATGTTGCTTTTCTTAATAAATGCAGAAAATCAGCACTTTATACAGCACAAAAGCAGGGCTGGGTTGTTATACCTTGCTCAGATGGTGAAAATCCTTTGTCAGTTGATGAAATACACAGCAAAATTATTTCTTATGTTGAAAAGGAGCTATAATAAATATGCTTTCGTTTTCTAAACCTGCTATTGATGATAAGGAGTGGGTTGATGAATGTTTTAAATACGTTAACAGCTTTAACTGTGAATATACTTTCGGCAATCTCTTTGTATGGGCAACAGCCTACAGAACGGAGATTGCAAGGTATAATGATTTTCTGATATGCAGATGGGGTAAAGCACCTGATTATAAATACTCACTTCCTATCGGAAGGGGAGATTTTAAAAAGGCCGTTGAGGAAATAATCGCAGATGCAAAAGCCCTTGACGTCAAACCTGTTATTTATGGTGTGACGTCAAATTATAAAGAACTTCTTGATGAATATTTTCCTGATAAATTTAATTACACATATGATGATGGT
>DBFOUY010000069.1:0-3512 GCA_048365975.1 Eubacterium sp. | reverse complement strand
CAACATCCTCAGGAGTGCTTACTCTGTTATGATGAGTTTTGATAACATCGGCATCACCCTTGCCTGATTCAATGCAATCGGGATAAATTGTACCCTGTGCGAAAAAGCCAAGCTCATTCTGTTTTCTGATTTCATTCCAGAAAACATTGAAAAATTCAGTTCCGATTATTTTTCTTTTTTCCTCAGGGTCTGTAACGCCCTTTAATTTTGAGAGAAAATGCTCGCCGCAATTAACTCTTACAAAGTTCATATCAAACAGAGTAGTGAAGGTTTTTTCTACAAAATCGCCCTCGTCCTTACGCATAAGACCTTGGTCAACAAAAACACAGGTAAGCTGTTTACCGACAGCACGTGACAGCAAACCTGCTGCAACAGAGCTGTCAACACCGCCTGATAAGCCGAGAATGACCTTTTTGTCACCTATCTGCTCTCTAAGCTTTTCGACAGTATTATCTATAAAGTTATCCATTACCCAGTCACCTGAGCACTCACAAACCTCATAAAGAAAATTATAAAGCATTTGTGAGCCGAACTGAGAATGAGTAACCTCAGGATGAAACTGAACGGCATAAATATTCTTTTCTGTATTCTGCATAGCTGCACAAGGGCAGTCATTTGTTGTTCCTGTAATTTCAAAGCCATTCGGAGGAACAGCGATATAATCAGTATGGCTCATCCATACAACTGATTTTTCATCTACATCCTTAAAGAGCTTTGAATTTTTATCAACAGTAAATTCAATCTTGCCGTACTCACTGACAGGTGCGGTTTTCACCTCGCCGCCGCCCATCCAGGCAACAAGCTGGCATCCATAACAAATACCGAGCACAGGAATACCGAGGTTTAAAATTTCTTTATCATAATGAGGTGAACTCATATCATAAACAGAATTAGGTCCGCCTGTAAAAATAATACCCTTATAGGCGTTATTTTTTATAACATCAATTGGTGTGGTATACGGCAGAATTTCAGCATAAACGCTGTGGTCACGCACACGGCGTGCAATAAGTTGATTATACTGACCGCCAAAGTCAAGAACAAGAATTTTATCCATCAAATTTCTCCTAAAAAACAGTTTGTACGTATTATATATTATCAGTCTGATAAATGCAAGAAAATATAACAGCTTTATTCATTTTCAGACAATAAACTACAAACTAAAATTTAACAGTTATATAGCCTGCAATAAGGTCAACAGTTTCATCAACACCAAGCTTTGCCACATTTATTGACAAATCATAGGTTGATGCATCACCCCACTTGTCATCGCTGTAAAAATTATGGAACTTTGAACGCTTTTTATCCATTGCCTTAATTTCCTTAGCGGCATTCTTAGGAACAATTCCGTAATCATTAATTACTCTGCTGAGTCTGTACTCATCATCTGCATGAAGAAAAACAGATACAACATCCTTTCTCTCTCTTAAAATATATTCAGCACATCTTCCGACGATTATGCAGCTGCCCTCAGATGCAACCTTTTTAATAGTATCAAACTGATACTGAATAATCTGATCTTCAAGGCTGACACCGCTGTTGCCCATAGGCACCAGACCATCGGTTGAAACATTGAACAAAAAGCTCCTTGTAGGCTTTTCATCGTAAAAATGAAAAAGATTCTCATCAAATCCGCTTTCCTTTGAAGCTCTTTTTATAATTTCTTTATCATAATAAGGAACACCGAGCTTTTCAGCCAGCTTTGTTCCAATTTCATGTGCACCGCAGCCAAACTGCCTTCCGATTGTAATCACAAAATTTTTCATAGTAATACCCCCTACATATTCTATATATTTTTATAATAGCACAAAATAAAATAACTTGCAATTTATAATAACGTTTAGTACAATCAAAATATGGAAAATAAATTATACTATACAAAAAAAGCAAAGCATTTTGAGGAATCACTGCCTGTCGGCAACGGAAGAATCGGCGGACTCGTATTCGGCAATCTTAAAAAGGAGAGAATTGCATTAAACGAGGACAGCCTCTGGTCAGGTTATCCTAAGGATTTAAATAAAAAGGATGCAGCAAAGCATCTTGATGATGTAAGAAAAGCGGTTTTCAGCAAGGACTATGAAAAGGCAAAAAGTATTCTCAATAAGAATATGCACGGACACTGGAGTGAGGCTTACCTTCCCTTCGGTGATTTGATGATTGAATATAAAAATGCACCGAAAAATGATTATGAACGAACTCTTGATTTGGAAAATGGAGTTGCAACAGTTAAAGCAAAGGGCTTTTGCCAGACTGTTTTCGTTTCACATCCCGCACAACTGCTGGTTGTTAACATACACAGTGACAGAGGTATAAGTTTTAAGGTGAGCCTGACAAGTCAGCTTCAACACAAGGTTGAAACTATTGAGGACAGTCTTGTAATAAAAGGCAAAGCGCCCGAGGTTTGTATGCCCCCTTATTACAACAAAGGTGAAACTGTTGTATGGGGCAACAGAGGTATGGATTTCTGCGGAATTGTAAAGGTTATGGGCAATGCCGTTTTCAACGTTGACAGTATTGAGGTAACAAATCAGAAGGACATCACCCTGCTTATTTCACTTGCCACAGGCTTTATTGATTTTAAATCAATGCCCACAGGCAATGCTTATGAAAATGCGATTGAATATTTCAAAAATATCAAATCATATAACATTCTGTTTGATGAGCACTGCATGGATTTTTCAGCTTTATTTAACAGAGTCAGCATTACGCTTGACGGAAGCCGTGATGATTTAACAACCGATAAAAGAATAAAGAGAATGAAAAGGCACAATGATGACAACGGACTGATTGCTTTACTGTTTCAGTATGGCAGATACCTGACAATATCTGCATCACGAAAAGGCACAAAAGCAATGACATTGCAGGGTATATGGAACACTCACCTGAGAGCACCATGGTCATCAAGCTACACAACAAATATCAACACTGAAATGAACTACTGGTGCACTGATATTGCTAATCTGAGCGAATGCTTTGAGCCGTTGATTGAACTGGCTGAAAAGCTTATATATAACGGCTCTGTAACTGCAAAGGATTACTATGGTTGCGGTGGTGCCTGCTCACACCACAACAGTGATATATGGGGTGCAGCATACCCTGCCGGTTTCCCTGATGGTGACGGTGATGCAGGATCATATGCACCGTGGTGTATGAGCCTGCCGTGGATACTCAATCAGCTTTACGAGCACTATTTATATATAAATGATAAGGAATATAAGGAAAAATTAATTCCTATGTTCAAAAGCTGTCTTGAGTTTTACAATGACTTTTTAGTCGAGCACAACGGCGAGCTTGTTACATGCCCTTCTATCAGCCCTGAAAACAGTTATAAATATAACGGCTCACGCTATTCAATTACTTATATGTCATCAATGGACAGAGAAATTCTTTTTGAGTTCTTTGCTGACTGTCGTGAGTTAGGACTCGATGCCCCTGAAATTCAGCAGGTCAAGCCTGCAAGCGACGGCAGAATCCCTGAATGGATTGAGGAGTTTGAAGAAACTGAGATTGGAGCA
>DBFOUY010000068.1:0-4398 GCA_048365975.1 Eubacterium sp. | reverse complement strand
AAGTGCTTTACCCTTATTATCCTTAACTGTTACATTAGGTTTCTGCACAGCACCGTTATATGTAAATTTTGTTTTTGAAAGTGCAACCTTAAAACTGCTTTCAACAGGCTTTTCTGTCGGTTTTTCAGTAGGTTTTTCGGAAGGCTCTTCTTCAGTATTTTCTGCTGAAGCCTCTGTTGGCTTTTCCGTCACATTGTCAGTAGCTTTATCAGTTATCTTTTCTTCATCCGTTTCAGTAACAGACTCGACTGAATAATAAGCTGTTACAGCCCTTTCCGAAATCTGTGAATTGACCTGACCATCAGTCATAAAACTATCTGTGGTATCATCAGCAAACGCAATTATACTGCTGCTCATCAAAACAGCCGAAGCAACCAAAACAGAAAGCACTGATTTAAAAATATTATTCATTTTTAATTCTCCTTAAAACATCAATAATTTAGCGTTGCTATTATATTAGTGCAAAATATACGTCAAATTGTTACAAATAAAATTTAAAATTGTTAGATTTATTTTATCACTATATAATAAACATTTCAACAAACTATAAGCTATTTAATTAAAAATTAAGATTTTTTGCACAAAAAATAAAGCATTGAAACCCAAAAGTTTCAATGCTTTATTTGGTGGCTCATCGGGGAGTCGAACCCCGGACACCTTGATTAAAAGTCAAGTGCTCTGCCATCTGAGCTAATGAACCGTTTCGCCCATATTCAATTTAACAGGGCGTGGCTGGGGAGGCGGGATTCGAACCCACGCATGACGGAGTCAAAGTCCGTTGCCTTACCGCTTGGCTACACCCCATCATATTTATATGGGATACCTCTGCAATAGAGTAATATTAAAAAAGTGGGGTGGAATATCGGATTCGAACCGATGACCTCCAGTGCCACAAACTGGCGCTCTAACCAACTGAACTAATCCCACCATATATGTAAAAGCACCGAAGTGCTGTTACGGCAAAATCAAGTGAAGAAAACAAAATTGTCAACTCCACAAGAATGGTACGCTGAGAGGGACTCGAACCCCCGACCCTCTGCTTAGAAGGCAGATGCTCTATCCAGCTGAGCTATCAGCGCATATGTGGAGCGGGTGATGGGAATCGAACCCACACAACCAGCTTGGAAGGCTGGGATTCTACCATTGAACTACACCCGCGTGCGACGGACATTATTATAACTAATGTCCGCCAAATAGTCAAGTATTTTTTGAAAAATAATTGAAATTTTTCTTTAATTTTCTTTTACAGTAGTTTTTTGCAAAGTTGTTGACACCTGTGAAGCAGTTGTATCAGAAGCCTTTTCTGTTGTTGAAGAAGGCTCTGCCTTTGACTTTGTTGTGCTTTCTGCTGCCTTTTTTGCATCATACTCTGCCCACTGATTTTTTGTTCTGTGTGATCTCGGCACAGTATTTCCGTTAAGAATCTTAGCGTTATAGTAATCACTCTTCTTCTGCAGCTCAAGATTTACTGTATCAAGACCATATTCCTCAATAATTGTTTTATCACCTGAGAAAAGGTCTGTACCAACTCCGAGTCTGTTACCCTCAATTTTAACTCCCATGCTTGAAAGGATTGTCGGGAACATATCAAAGTTTGCATACTGTCTGTTTTTGCATATAGAGTCAGAAATACTTTCTGCACCCTGAACAGGATTAAGAATCAGGTTATACTGATTTCTGAAATAGTTTTTATCAAAATCTTCAAAAAATTCAGTATCCATACTCAAATGGTCACCGATAACAACAACAGTAGTATTGTCATAGAATGGCTGCTCCTGAATCCATCTGATAAGCTTAACAGCCTCGCTTGAGCTGTACGCAATAACGTTTGCATACTGCTTATCATAAGGAGTAGGTGCATTAGGGCTTAAATAGCCGTTAGGGCGGTGTGTATCGGCAGTTTCCATAGTAAAGTTAAATGGCTTGCCTGTTTCATAAAGCCTTGTTATTTCCTCTTTAGCGTACTCGTAGAGCTTATCATCCTCATATCCCCACCATACATTATAATCCTCAGGAACATAACCATTTGCTCTTGCGTATTTAATGTCAAACACCTTAACGTCGCCGTGAGATTCAAACAGATATCTCAGACCACCGAAATTAGCATCGGCACCGAACATTGCAGTTTGCTCATATCCCTGCTCCTTAAGCAAATCGTAAAGTGTGCAGGCACCCGGAAGGAAATTATCTCTTGAACCATAGCTGTTTGGTCCGTCAGGTGTTTTCATCGGCAGACCAGTGCACTGGTTAACCATTGAAGCAATTGACCACTGCGTACCTGTAGCCTGCTGAGGACCGCCGAACTTCAGGTCATTATGTGAAAATACAACACCCTCATATGAAAGCTCGGTAAGCTCAGGCATAAGATTTTGCTCCATATAACCGCCAAGGTCAGTAGAAAGAAATGAATTTTCCATTGATTCAAGATAAATGTGGATAAGATTTCTCTTTTTCTCAGGGAAAGTTAATTTAACCTCACGAGGGTCTGCATATGTAGACTCAATCATATCGGATTTAGCAAAATATGACAAATAAACATCCTTGAGCTTAAGTCCGTTAAAGCAGTAAACAGCACCTCCCACAAGAACAGCAATTGAAAGCACAAGGCTGATAATTCTTCGCCACAGGTCGCTGAATACACATTTTACTCTGACTTTATCTGTGAATGAAACTGTAAACTTAGAGAACACAAAAAGACTGAATATTGCTGTAATTAACGCGGTTTTAAATACAGGGCCTTCAAAGCATTCCTCATAAACAGAAACGTCTGTGCCTGTTGTAGGTGATAAAAGATTGATAAGAAGCTGGTCGCCGCTTATTTCTCCAAAAGCCTTTCTTGACCATATTGTGGCAAAATACATAGCACTGCCAAGACAAACTAAAATCGGAGATATTATGCGAACAGCTTTGGCTCCGCGTGACTTTTTAACCTCAACGCTTTTAAAAACAATTCTGCCTTCGAGAATTTCACAGAAAAGCATAAAGCAAATTCCTACAATCATTGCAAGCAGGAAATACTTGGCAAACTCTGCCATACCATAATACTTTGTAACAAATATGTGCTTATATTTAAACACATAGGTCAGCAAAGCAAGTGATACAAGATTAACAATAAACTCATTTTTTAAAAAGATATGCAGGCATTTGCCGAAGCTTTTCTTTTTTTCAAATACACAAATCTGCAGAACTGATATAATCAACACTGCAATAGTTCCGAATAAAACAAACAATACACGTCCTCCTCATAAAAGCAAAGCTTAATTAATTACAAGCTTAATTTCATCATCTGCACTCATTGAAAAGCTCTCAATCTCAGTATCACCGCTGAAAACAATAGCATTTGCAAGCTTTTCCTCAATCTCACGTCTTACTGCATCACGCAGACCACGCGCATTTTTCTTTGAACCGAAAGCCTGTTTAGCAAGAAAAACAGGAACTGAATCATCATAAAATAATTTAATACCCTTATCCTTAAGGCTTTCAACAAGCTCATCAAGCATAAGTCTTGCAATTTTTTCAAAATTACCGTGAGTAAGCTGATTGAATATTACTATTTCATCAACTCTTCCGAGGAACTCCGGTCTTAAAAATCTTTCAAGAGCCTTCATTGTCACCTCTTTATTTATATCCCCTGCCGACTTATTAAAACCGAGAGCAGCAGAATCTGTTGAGCCGGCATTTGAAGTCATAATAATTACGGTATTTTCAAAATTAACCGTTCTTCCCTGAGCGTCGGTAATTCTGCCCTCGTCAAGAATCTGCAGAAGAATATTGAGAACGTCTTTATGAGCCTTCTCAATCTCATCAAAAAGAATAACACTGTAAGGCTTGCGTCTTACCTTTTCGGTTAACTGACCTGCATCATCATAGCCTACATATCCCGGAGGTGAACCGATAATTCTTGAAACGCTGAATTTTTCCATAAACTCACTCATATCAAGTCTGATTAAATTATCAGGACTGTCAAACAGTGCATCAGCAAGTCTTTTCACAAGCTCTGTTTTACCTACACCTGTAGGACCTACAAATATAAATGACTGCGGTCTTTTTTTAGGGCTGATCTGCACTCTGCCCCTGCGAACTGCGTTTGAAACCTTTTCAATCGCATCGTCCTGACCAATAATATGAGCCTTTAATTCATCCTCAAGTGAAGCAAGCTTTTTAATATCATTCTGCTCAATCTTTGATGCAGGAATACCTGTCCACAATGAAATAACCTTAGCAAGATCTGCTTCAAGCACCTGATTATCCTTTGCCTTTTCCGCAAGCTCGGGAAGAGTGCTGTCAAGTTGGAATATTTCACTTTTAAGCTTAGTTATAAGCTCATAGTCAATAACATCATTTTCCGCAGGAGAAGAAAGATTCTCAATATTACTTTCAAGAAGCTGCTTTCCTGTC
>DBFOUY010000067.1:0-9357 GCA_048365975.1 Eubacterium sp. | reverse complement strand
AAATCACAGCCGACAAGCTGTGATTTTTAAAATAACTGATTAAATTACTGAATGCTTTCTTTAACCTTTGCAGCCTTACCAACACGGTCACGAAGATAATAAAGCTTAGCACGGCGAACCTTACCGTGACGAACAACTTCAACCTTAACAACGTTTGGTGAATGCATTGGGAATACTCTCTCAACACCAACGCCATATGAAAGACGGCGAACAGTGAAAGTCTTAGAAATGCCTGAGCCTTTAACAGCAATAACTGTTCCCTCAAACATCTGAATTCTTTCACGTGAACCCTCACGAATGTTAACTGATACCTTAACAGTATCACCGATGCCGAACTTTGGAAGTTCTGCTTTAATGCTGTCCTGCTCGATTAATTTAAGTGCGTCCATTTTAATTTCCTCCTTATTATTTATGAGATGTTCATAACAAATTCTGCCGAAATTGAAAGCGGACCATCCTTTTTAAATGCTCACACATAGGGCATTTAAGCTCGTTGCAAGAGTTACAACGGAACAAATGCTGATATATAATATCACACAATTATTAAAAATGCAAGTGTTTTATCTAAATTCTTTATAATCCTTATCAAGAAGCGATATTCTTGCTATACTTTTCCACTCAAAGTCCATATCAATAAGCCTTATTACAGTATCAAAAAGCAATGAAGGATTAAGATTTTTTTCTCCGCCTGCAAGCAATCGTATATTAAGAATAATAACATCATCCCTGATTGAAATATTATATCTGTCAATAAAAGGCTTGATATTAGTTTCCTTAAGAATCTTCTTTCTTCCCTGCTTGCCTTTTTTCAAAGCCATAATTTCTTCTGCATTAAGCAACGCAGAGATTTTTTCAAGTGCTTTTTTATTATCAGCAAACTGAAATTTATATACATAATCACTGTAGACAATTTCACTGTTATCTCTGAAATTGTCATAAACATCAACTATTTTTAAGCCATCAGGCAAAACACTGTTCATTCGTCTTTTTATTAAAGAATTATCAATACCGCCGACCAGTCTTATATCAACACTTTCACAAAGACTTTCAACGCCAAGCGACAATGGCAGTGAAAAGCTCATATACGGGTGCGGATTAAAGCCCTCGGTATACCACAACGGAATGTCTGCTCGCTTGAAAGCTCTGCCCATCGCTCTGTTAATATCAAGGTGACTGATATATTTCAGTCTGCCTGTCTTAGAAAAACGAAGTCTAACCTCTCGCATCACAATTACCTCCGTTTAACTTATTCGCACCGCATCCTGCACATTTAATACGGCAATGGGGTGTTGTTTCATTGTTGTGTGCCTTCTTATTTTCGTTTTCAAGGAACTTTCTGCTGACTCCGAAATCAAGATGATCCCAGGGCAGAAGCTCTGTAAATTCACGTTTTCGGTGTGTATAGAAATGAGGGTCAATACCACACTCATCAAATGCCTGCATCCATACATCGAAATTGAACTGATCATCCCACGAATCAAATTTACAGCCAAGCTCAAATGCACGAAGAAGAACATCTGAAAGCCTTCTGTCACCACGAGCAAGCACACCTTCCAACAGAGATGTCGGTGTTTCGTGATAAGAAACTCTTATTTTCTTTGATGGTATGCTTTCAAGCAAATGCTTCTGCTTAGCCTTCAGGGACTCCATAGTATCCTCAGGCTCCCACTGAAATGGTGTAAAGGGCTTAGGAATAAAGGATGCACAGGAAATTGAAACCTGACAGCCTGTCCCCTTTTGTCTGTTAGGATTTTTATAGAAAGCATGAATAACCTCCATACCGAGATTTGCAATACCCTCAATATCCTCCATAGTTTCAGTAGGCAAGCCCATCATAAAGTAGAGCTTTACTGATGTCCAGCCGTTATCAAAAGCTTTAGTGCAGGTTTTTATTACCTCATCCTCAGTAACGTTTTTGTTGATAACATCACGGAGTCTTTGAGTGCCTGCCTCAGGTGCAAAGGTCAGACCTGAGCGTCTTACTTTATTAAGCTGTTCAACAAGCTTATCTGAAAAATTATCAACTCTTAAGCTTGGCAGTGAAAGGTTAATATTTTCTTTAACAGTCCAGTCGATGAGTGTGGTAAGCATATTATTGACATCGCTGTGGTCACTTGTTGAAAGTGAGCATAGTGATATTTCATCATAGCCTGTTGAATCAATCAGTGCTCTGCACTGATTATTGATTGTTTTAACACTTTTTTCTCTGATAGGACGATAAATAAAGCCTGCCTGACAGAAACGACAGCCACGGATACAGCCCCTGAAAATTTCTTCAACAGCTCTGTCGTGAACAATATTTATATAAGGCACAACAAATTCTTTAGGATAATAAACCTTATTCATATCACTGATAATAGATTTTTTCACCTTTGCAGGAGCATCAAAAAGTGGCTTTAATTCCCTCAGCGTTCCGTCATTGTTGTAGCTGTCCTCATAAAATGAAGGAACATATACACCTGTTATATCCTTGGCTTTCATTAAAAAGTCGTGCTTTGACAAGCCCTTTAATTTGCAATCTTTAAGTAAGTCAATGACCTCATTTGTTGACTCCTCACCCTCGCCGAGGAAAACAATATCGGCAAAATCGGCAATAGGCTCAGGATTACAGCAGCACGGACCGCCAAAGCAGACGATAGGTGCTAAATCCTTTCTGTCACTTGATTTAAGAGGAACACCTGCCAAATCAAGCATATTGAGAACGTTTGTATAGCAAAGCTCATACTGCAGAGTAAAGCCTATCATATCAAAGTCCTTAATATAATCTCCGCTTTCAAGTGCAAAAAGAGGAACATTATTCTTTCTCAGCTGCTCCTCCATATCATTATCAGGTGCAAAAACACGTTCGCACCACGCATCTTTTCTTTCATTAACCAATCCGTAAAGTATTTTCATACCAAGATGGCTCATACCGATTTCGTATGTATCAGGGAAACAAAAGGCATAGCGAATATCTATATCTTTTTTATCCTTAACAACGGCATTAAGCTCACCGCCGATATACCTTGCAGGCTTCTGAACAAACTGCAATAATTTTTCAACCTCTTTTTTCATACAAACCTCAATAATTAAAACTGTAAATAATCAAATAACAAACTATAAAAATCAAAGAAATGGATTTATACACAGCAAGCATATAAACAGCTAATGGTATCAGCAGTCCAAGTGTTATATAGCCAAGCACCTTTGACAACCGATAACTGAAAAGTCTGATTACCCTTCCAAAATCTATAGGATAGACAGGCAGCATATTCAGCACAAAAAGCAGAAGATTAATCTCATTTTTTAACAATGCATATAAAATTAAATTTATAAATGGTCCTGCAAGCAAAACAAGACAATCATTTGCTTTTGAAAGCTGCGTGCTGTATTTAAGCGCAAGACCATAATAGGACAACCTTAGGCTGTCAGGTTTGCCGCCGCAAATCAAAAGCATAATAAAATGACCTGACTCATGCAGTGCTGAATAAATAAGCAGGTCAATAATACTTTCAGCACCAAGCAAAACAGCAAATGAAAGCATAAGAAAAAAAGAATATTCTACTATCAGATAAAAACCGAAAAGCTTAACTCTCACCTAATCACCATAAAATAATACGAAAGGTGATTAATAATAATTACTGCTTATTTCTTTTATCAATATAGCTTTGTAATATTACAACTGCAGAAACTGCATCAACTGTGTTTTTTCTTTTTTTACCTCCAACATTATTTGAAGAAAGAATATCGTGAGCAATAACAGTTGTCAATCTTTCGTCCTCGAAATCAACGGGAATATCAATTTCATTTTTTAGAAGCTCGCCAAGCTCACGGCATTTTTCAGCCCTGAAGCCATAGCTGCCGTCCATATTCCTCGGCAAACCGATAACAACCATTTCAGGCTTTTCATTATTAATAATTTCAATCAGCCTGACAACAAGCTTAGGCTGATATGTTTCTTTAATTACAGTATAGGCACTTGCCAGCATTTCACGCACATCACAGAACGCAACACCAGTTCTTGTGTCACCATAATCAACAGACATAATTTTCATACTTAATTACCATTTTGTAAAAAGGGAAATCAGAATGCTCTGATTTCCCTGAAATATTTAATTATCATCTCCGCCTGCAGTTGTAGCAGCAGTTGAATTTCCATCGGAATTACTATTGTTATTCTGCTTGGTGGTCTCAGATGAATCCTGCTTTTCAGTAGTTGCCTCAGCATGACCGCCGCAATATCCCGGAAGATTATCCGCATCATACCATCCGTAATTTCCCGAACCTGACGACAGCTTTCCGCAGGAGCTGCAATATGCTCTCTGCACTATACCGTCATATTCAGGGAATTTTGATGATAAATCGTCACCCCTTGCTTCAAGCTTTTCATAAACCTCACTGAATACTGTTTTCCATATAGTACCTGCAGGGTTGCTTGAAAGGCTATAATGAACTTCCTTAGGAGTATCGTATCCATACCATACAGCAGCAACAAAATTCGGTGTTCCGCCTACAAACCAGCGGTCCTTATCGTCATTAGTTGTACCTGTTTTACCAAAGCACTCAATACCCGAAAGCTTGTATGAGGTACCTGTACCCTGAGTCATAACAGTCTGAAGCAGCTTATTCATAAGCCATGCAGTGCTTTCGCTCAAAGCCTCCTGCTTTGTTTCCTCAGGCTTCTTCTCAATAATAATATTATCCTGACTGTCTGTAACCTTATAATACGAATAAGGTTCATAATAGCTTCCGCCGCTACCAAATGTCACATATCCTGCTGTCAGGTCAAGAACAGTGGCACCGTTAGTAAGTGAACCGAGTGCCATAGGACCGTAATCAACATCACGGATACTGTCAATTGTTGAAAGGTGGAAATTCTCTGTAAGAAATTCATATGAATAGTCAACAGAAATCATATCAAGAGTTCTTGCCGCAACAGTATTGAGCGACTGGGCAAGACCATACTGCAGTGTCACATTATTTCCCGAGTAACCGCCGCCCTGGTTATGTGGCCACGGTTCACCCTCAACTTGCATAAACGGAGCATCCTTAATATGCGTTGACCAGTAAATATTAACATTGTCATCCTTTTTGCTCTTTTCAAGTGCAGGAGCATAAACTGAAAGCGGCTTAATTGAAGAACCCGCAGGACGTGTTGACTGCGATGCTCTGTTAAGAAGCATTGCACCCTTGTTTTTACCTGTACCGCCGATTATACCGAGCACTCTGCCTTCATAATCCATAATGCACATAGCACCCTGAACAGTTTCGTCAGGCATACGCTTATAGTTTTCATAAACATCTTCGAGTGAGTCCTGAACATCAAAATCAATGGCAGAGTAGATTTTAAGACCGCCGCCGTAAACAAGGTCGTGAGCCTTCTTGCTTGTATATCCCATTTTCTGCAAATCTTCCTGAACAGACCTTATAACAAAATCAACATAATAATTTGTTATGTCATCGTTATCCTTTTTTGCAGACTGCTCTTTAAGCTGTGAACCCTTATAGTTTTCACTGTTTGTGAAAATCATTTCATAATTCATAGCCTCTTTATACTGCTCATCATTGAGAAAGCCGTTTTCTTTTGAATTCATTTCACTGAGAATCCATTCCTGTCTTTCTCTGTTGTGCTCAGGATTAATCAGCGGGTCATAATATGTCGGAGCCTTTGTAATAGCTGCAAGGCTTGCACACTCGGCAGCGTTAAGATCAGACACATCTTTACCGAAATAGACCTCAGCGGCAGTTTTAACGCCATAGCATCCGTTTGAAAGGTAAATCGTGTTAAGATAAGCCTCAAGAATTTCTTCTTTACTATAATTTCTTTCAAGATTAAGCGCTCTTAAAATCTCATTAAACTTTCTGACATAGGTTACCTTGTTATCATCAGTCAGATTTTTAATAAGCTGCTGGGTGATTGTTGAGCCGCCCTGATCATTCTGCTTAATGAAAACACCTATAGTTCTCTTCCAGTCAACACCGTGATGCTTTCTGAAGCGCTTGTCCTCAGTAGCAATAATGGTATTGGGCATATATTCGCTCATTTCATCAAGGTCAACCCAAATACGGTTTTCTTCACCATGAAGTCGTGTAATTTCAACAATGTCATCACCATCATTGCCATAAATGAATGATGTCTGATTCTGCGAAAGAGCCTGTTCGGTCAGGTCAAATACAGGATCACCATAAACAATGCTGTAACCATATATTGCAATTACTGATAAGCAGACAATACACACTACTCCGACAATCATCAGCATACCAAGAAGTACCTTGGCAACATTGTTCATAGATTTTCGTGGTTTTGAACCTTTAGCCTTATTCTTTTTTGCCGCAAGCTCTTTTTCAATTTCTCTTCCGCGCTGAATTTTCTTATTCTTCTTTTCAGGGTCAGGAACATTATATGAGCTTGGTAATTTATTAGAGCTATTGTCTTCACGCTTCTGCTTGTCCTCATCAAAGGCTTTTGCAGAATTATTCATAAACGATTCGAGTAAATCATCATAATCATTTGAAGCCATTTTCATACCTCCATAAACATTAGTCTAATATATTATATTACAGTATTTAAAATAAATAAAGGGGTAATTTGTAAATAATTATTCATTCAGTTAATAAATCTTGCTCTTTTTTTATTTATTGCCACAAGTCTTTGTGTGATAACAATCTCGTCGTATGTCTGTTTTGCTCTTACAAACAGCCAGAATTTCTTTCCGCACTGATTACATACACCGGAATTTCTAAACGTATTATTATTAAATTCATATTTCCCTAATGGAGAAACCGCTCCGCTGCACACAGGACATTTCAGTTCGACCTCGTTCACATTAAAATCACCACAAACTGGCTTATTTATGAAATAAGACTTAAATACAAGTCTTTCAAAAAAACAGGTATCGCACTTAATGATAAACTTTTCAAATTTGTCCTTGTCAAAAACCTTCTTTAAACAATAAGCAGTAACAAAGCAATCCTCAAGAGCACGATGAAATTTAGCTGTATCAGCATCAACGCCAAATTTTTCAGCACATTTTGAAAGGCTTATCTGTGTACCGTTATGGTCGTTTATAAACTGCATACAATAGCTCTGTGCATCTGCATAATAGTGCATAAATTCAACATCCGGGGTATTTTTAAAGCGCTTATAATTATCTGCAAGTGTATAGAGATCACTGTTTGACCAACTGAGAAAAACAACATTGTTTCCCCTGCTCCAGCGTGAAAAATCCGCAAAGGCTTCATCAAAGGATATACCCTCTGCTCTTATCTCCTCCATAGTAATATGAGTAAGCTTTTTAAAGTTTGAGCCGAGTTTTTTTGACAGACGAGGATAAATCAACTGCTTGAATGTATCAACAACCTCAAAATCTTCATTAAGCTTAACAGCACCGATTTCTATAATTTCATTTATTCCCTTTTGAGTTCTGTAATTAAATGCATTATTCCATTCTAAATCAAATATAATATATTCCATAATCATCACACTTTTTTCTAAAAAAAATAACCTTGCATACGCAAGGTTACTTCTCTTAAAAACTTATCCTATAAAAAGAAATACAAGGAATGCAGCAAGAACAATTATGAAGAAAACTACAATTAACCATTTGGTAATTCTCTCAAGCTTAGCTTCAATAGTTCTTCCCTTAGATTTACCTAAAAATGTTTCTGCACCGCCTGCGATAGCACCTGAAAGATTCTGAGAACGACCCTCCTGCATAAGCACAACGATAGTTATAATTACAGACGCAACAATAAGAAGAGCGCCAAATACATAATGATACCAGGACATATTTATTCCTCCGTTAATCTAAATTACTAATGGATTATATCACAATAGCAGTTATAATGCAAGCACTTTTTTCAAATGTTAGAAAGTTATTTGCTCTGCTATATCTGCCTCACCGGGCAGAGCACCGGCAGCAGGAAGATTTTTAGCTCTGAATCGCCATTCCTTTTCAAACTCATTTTCAAAATGAATATGAAGAGAAACTACCTTGTGGGTCTTTTTGAGCTTCATCGCTGAAATACCCTGAGTATCCTTTGTGGTTTTGGGCAGAATTCCTGCAGTATTAATAAGAAGCTTCCTTCCGCCTGACGAGCTTAAAACAATATCAGTATCCTCCCTGATATAGATTATACCGGCAAGCGGTGATTTATTCGAATACGCATTGACAAGCCTTTTTCTGTTGGTTTTGGTAGCATATGCCGACATATCAACCTTTGCAAGCTTGCCGTTTTCAAAAGCAAACAGCATATAGCCTGAATAGTCGCTGAGTACAGCCATATAAACAACCTGTTCACCCTCGTCCATATCAAGCTTTGACGGAACATACTCACCAAGAACAGACGCCTTTGTATCGGTAAAATCATCTGCCTTTGATTTATATACCTGATGCTTATTTGTAAAGAACAGCAATTCATCCTTATTTGAGCACTCAATTTCAGGGAGCATTTTATCGCCCTCTTTAACCTTCTGTTCACCGCTCATACGAAGATTAGCTGTTTTAATTTTTTTGAAATAACCCTGTTCTGAAAAAAAGAGTGTTACAGGATAATCGGCAATTTCAACAATTTCAGCAGGAAGCTCCTCATCAGCATCATAGAGCACCTCGCTTTTTCTGCCCTTATCATACTTCTTTGCAACAACATCAAGCTCACCGATAATGATTTTTTTCATTTTATTCTTGCTTGCAAGAATTGATTCGAGGTCAGCAATATCATTTTCAAGCTGCTCAATATCTTTTATTCTTTTAAGAATATACTCCCTGTTCAAATGGCGCAGCTTTATTTCTGCAACATATTCAGCCTGAATCTCATCAATTCCAAAGCCAATCATAAGGTTAGGTACTACCTCTGATTCGCTCTCAGTCTCTCTTACAATCTTAACAGCCTTGTCAATATCAAGCAATATTTTTGAAAGACCCTTTAACAAATGAAGCTGTTTTCTTTTTTTATCAAGGTTAAATGTAATTCGTCTTCTTATACACTCAAGGCGGAAATCAATCCATTCTAAAAGTATTCCCTTAACACCAAGAACAACAGGTCTGCCTTTAATAAGCAGGTTGAAATTACAGCTAAAGCTATCCTGCAAAGGTGTCATTTTATAAAGTTTGAGCATAAATTTATCAGCATCAATACCACGTTTAAGGTCAATTGTAATCTTTAAGCCTGAAAGATCAGTTTCATCTCGAACATCACTGATTTCCTTGATTTTATTAGATTTAACAAGCTCAACAATTTTATCAATGACTGCCTCAGATGTGGTTGTCGGCGGAATTTGAGTAATATCAATACAGTTATACTTTTTATCATAGGTGTATTTTGCACGTACCTTTACAGAGCCTCTGCCTGTTTCATAAATTTTGTCAAGCTCAGCCT
>DBFOUY010000066.1:0-10478 GCA_048365975.1 Eubacterium sp. | reverse complement strand
GTAGGTGCTGACCAGAAGCAGCATCTTGAAATTGCAAGAGATATTGCCGAGCGCTTTAATGGTGTTTATGGTAACGTGTTCACTGTACCTGAGCCATATATTCCAAAAGCAGGTGCAAGAGTAATGAGCCTTGCAGACCCTACACGCAAAATGAGCAAATCAGACCCTAATCCAAAGGGTACTGTTTACCTTACTGACGAGCCTAATGTTATTATGAAAAAGTTCAAATCAGCAGTTACTGACAGTGAAATGTCCGTGCGTTATGCTGATGGCAAGGATGGTATCAATAACCTTATGACTATTTATTCTGCTGTCACAGGTAAGGATTATCAGGCTATTGAGAATGAGTTCGCAGGTAAGGGATATGGTGATTTCAAAAAGGCTGTTGGCGAGGCAGTTGTTGCTGAGCTTGAACCTGTTCAGAAGAAATATAAAGAGCTTATGAATGATAAGGCTTATCTTCAGGAATGCTGGACAAAGGGCGGAGAGTTTGCTCAGCGTCTGTCACAGCGTACTCTTGATAAGGCAATGAAGAAAATCGGTTTTCTTATGAAATAAATATTAAAGAGGCAGTCTCAACTGAAAAAAGTTGAGACTGCCTCTTTTTATAATTTTTTTTCAATCATTATGACTATATCGCTCATTTTCATACCAAGAGCATTCGATATGCGATAAAGCGTTTCAAGTGTAGGCTTTCGCTTGCCACGCTCTATTGCAGAAAGATGAGTTCTTCCTATATCAGCAAGACCACTCATTACCTCCTGTGATATGCCTTTTTCACATCTTAGTTCTTTTATAACATCACCTACAACCTCGGCATCAAGTGTTGGTATAAACATTAGCATCACCTCATAAACAGTGTATGCTATAATTTGCAAAAAAATGAATACATATGTTGACAATGTGAATACTTATGTGTTAATATTGTTGTATCAAAAAAGAGGAGGTTTGCAAAATGGCAGACAATATTTATGAAACACCACAGGACAATTCAAATGTGCAGGCTGCAGTAAATGCAGCTATGAAAGACGAAAAGAAAAAGAAGAAAAAGAAAAGATTAATTATAATAGCAGTAATTGCAGTTGTATTAATCATCATTGCTGTAGCAGGTTCGTCAGGCAGCGGTGATAAAAATAATACGGATACCTCTGCGACAACAAATTCATCAGTTGAAGCAGATAAAACAGAGGTATCAAACAATACAATAGGTGATTACGGATGTGTAGTTAAATCAGCAAAGCTTACCAAAAACTGGGAGGGTAAGGATACAGTTCTTCTTACCTATGAATTTACAAATAATTCAAGTAATCCTGCAAGCTTTGATATAGCATTGACAGACCATGTTTATCAGGCTGGAATCGGTCTTGAAACAACATTTTTATCTGATGATGACACAGATTATCTTGATGTTCAGATTAAGCCGGGTGTCAGCAAGGATGTAAGAAAAGCATATGTGCTTAGAGATACATCAACAGATTTAGAGGTTGAAATTGAGGAATTAATATCATTCAGCGATGATAAAATTGTTACAACAGTTAAGCTTGAAAAATAAAAAAGCAGATATAAAAAAGGCTTTCTCAGCTGAATAGTTGAGAAAGCCTTTTGCTTATTTTATTCGTCAGCCTGCATAAAGCAGTGATTTGTTCTGGGATTTTGAATACCTGTAAACGCTCATTTCAATGCCGAGTGCAAGGTAAATACACAGTGAGGATGAGCCGCCTGCAGAGAATAAAGGCAGCGTAATTCCGATACAGGGGAGTATAGAAAGCTCCATTCCGATATTAATGAATATCTGTGCAAAGAGCATAACAGCAATGCCGCAGCACATTAAATAGCCCACATTATCTCTTGCTTTAAGTCCTGTCGAAATAACTCTTACCACAAGAACAGACAATATAACAATAACTGCAAGTGTACCTATGTAGCCGAATTCTTCACCTGCTACAGATAAAATCATATCACTTTCATTAACGGGAACTTGTCTGCTCTGAGTCATTGTGCCGTTTAAAAAGCCCTGACCCAGCCAGCCGCCGCTGCCCATAGCAATTTTGCCGTTTGTCTGCTGATAAAGCGTGTCCGCATACTGCTCAGGATAAAACAGTGCTGTAATTCTTTCACGCTGAATGCCGTCAATAATTTCAAGTTTCCACGCAGCTGCAAAGGCAACAATTATTGCACAGATTCCTGCAATAAAGTAGCCGATGTGCACCTTTGCGAAAAACAGCATACCGATAAACATAATCAGAAATACCAGTGCTGAACCTGCATCACCTGTTGCAATAACAAGTGCCACAGGTATCATACCGTGAATAACAAGCGGAATTATTGTCTTAAGTCGGTTAATATGATCCTTAACCATATCAAGGTGATAGGAAAAGCTGATAATAAATCCGACCTTAAGCAGCTCACTTGTCTGAAATGTGAAAAAACCAAGGTTAAGCCAGGAACGTGCATCCTGCCTGCTTTCATTAGCAGCTACACCGAAAAACATTGTTATAATCATAAGCAGTATACAGCCGCCTGCAATGATGGGCCATAGCTTTGATATGATTTCATAGTCAATGTTACACACAACTAAGGCAAAAATTATACCGCCTGCTACTGAAATCAGTGTGCTTCTGACATCACTTGTAATGATTTGCCCCTCATTCAGTTTTGAAAAGGTTGCACTGTAGATCAGGGTCAAACCATAAGCAGAGCCGATTAATGCCGTAATCAAGGTTACAAAATCAAGACCGCCGAAAAATCCTATTCTTTTTTGCTCCATTGTAACCTCCTTTGCCTTTTTATATATTATATTAAAATACAGATTGCTTTTCAAGTCAATAATAAATTTATGTATATATTGTTAAATTTGGTATTTAATTATTAATAAAAATGTGTTATACTATCATAACAATGAATTAAGGAGTAACGACTTATGTTAACTGATATTGAAATAGCTCAGCAGGCAAGGATGAAAAAAATAAACGATGTTGCAGCTTCAATCGGTATTAATGAGGATGAGCTGGAGCCATATGGTCATTATAAGGCTAAAATAAATGACAGCCTTTTTGACAGACTTAAGGATAAAGAGGATGGAAAGCTGATTCTTGTTACCGCTGTTAATCCGACTCCTGCAGGTGAGGGTAAAACAACTGTATCAATCGGTCTTGGTCAGGGTATGTGCAAGCTCGGAAAAAATGCGGTTATTGCACTGCGTGAGCCATCACTGGGTCCTGTATTCGGCATCAAGGGCGGTGCAGCAGGCGGCGGTTATTCTCAGGTTGTTCCTATGGAGGATATTAATCTGCATTTCACAGGTGATATGCACGCTATTACAAGTGCTAATAATCTGATGTGTGCAGTTCTCGATAATCATATTCAGCAGGGCAACGAGCTTGGTATTGACCAAAGACGTGTCCTTGTTAAACGTTGCCTTGATATGAATGACAGGGCATTAAGAAATATAGTTTGTTCTCTCGGCGGCAAGCTCAATGGTATTCCGCGTGAGGACCATTTCATAATCACTGTTGCAAGTGAGGTTATGGCAATTCTCTGCCTTAGTGAGGATTTGTTTGATTTAAAACGCAGACTCGGTAACATTCTTGTTGCATATACCTATGAGGGCAAGCCTGTTTACTGTAGGGATATTAAGGCGGATGGTGCTATGACTGTTCTTCTTAAGGATGCAATCAAGCCTAATCTTGTTCAGACGCTTGAGAACACTCCTGCAATTATGCACGGCGGACCTTTTGCTAATATTGCACATGGCTGCAACTCAATACGTGCTACAAAAACAGCATTGAAGCTTGGTGATTACTGTATTACCGAGGCAGGCTTCGGCTCTGACCTTGGTGCTGAAAAGTTCCTTGACATCAAATGTCGTTTTGCAGGCTTAAAGCCAAGCTGTATCGTATTGGTGTCTACTGTGCGTTCAATGAAATATAATGGCGGTGTGCCGAAAACAGAGCTTGCAGGCGAGAATATGGAAGCACTTGAAAAGGGCAGTGTTAACCTTGGTGCTCATATTGATAATCTTAAGAAATTTGGTGTTCCTGTGGTTGTTGCAATCAATCATTTTTATGCCGATACAGATAAAGAAATTGAATTTGTTAAAACCTTCTGTGAAGAAAAGGGTGCTGATTTTGCAGTGACAAAATGCTTCGCCGAGGGCGGCGAGGGCTCAAAGGATTTAGCTGAAAAGGTTATTTCTGCATGCGAAAGGGAAAGTAATTTCCACCACCTTTATGACCTTGATATGCCTCTTTATGAAAAGGTTGAAACTATCGCAAAAGACATTTATGGTGCTGATGGTGTTGAATATACAAAAGAGGCTAAGAAGAGCATTGATGAGTTTATTGCACTGGGTGCTGATAAAATTCCGGTTTGTATGGCTAAAACTCAGTACAGCCTCAGTGATAATCCAACTTTGCTCGGCAGACCAAAGAACTTTAAAATCACTGTATCCTCTGCTTCACTTTCAAACGGTGCCGGCTTTATTGTGTTGCAGACAGGCTCAATTATGACAATGCCGGGGCTTTCAAAATCACCTGCGGCTTATAAAATTGATATTGACGAAAATGGAAATACAGTAGGTCTTTTCTGATGAAAGAGTATGTGACAAATTCTTATGATGAAACATTAGAGCTTGGCAAAAGTATAGCCGAGTCGTTGCCCAAGGGCAGTGTGGTTGCTTTTATCGGCGGTCTTGGTATGGGAAAAACAGCCTTTACCACAGGCTTTTCCAAGGGTCTGGGTATTGATGCCGATGTTTCGTCACCGACCTTTGCAATCTGCAATACCTATATCGGTGACGAAAATACTTTGTATCATTTTGATATGTATCGTGTTGACGGCTGGGATGACCTTTATTCAACAGGCTTTTTTGATTTTCTCGAAACTGATGGTTATATAGCTGTTGAATGGAGCGAAAATGTTTATGGTGCATTGCCTGATGATGCATTGATTGTTGAAATCTCAAAACTCAGTGACGATACAAGACAGTTTAAAATTTATAAAAAATATGAGGATGAATAATGCTTTTATCTGTTGATTCCTCGGCGGTTACAGCCTCTGTCGCTTTAACTGACGGTGAAAAGGTAATTAAAAGTGAATTTATTAATGCAGGGCTTACCCACAGCGAAACTCTTTTGCCTATGATAAAAAGGGTTATGGATGGTAACAGCTTTGATGATTTGGAGGCGATTGCCATTACAGCAGGACCCGGCTCATTTACAGGTGTGAGAATAGGTGTTGCTACTGTTAAGGGGCTTGCCTTCAATAAAAATATTCCCTGCATTTCTGTTTCTGTTTTAGAGGCAATTGCACATAATTTCTGTGATGAGGATTGCATTGTCTGTGCTGTTATGGATGCAAGACGAATGCAGTTTTATAACGCTTTGTTTGAAATTAAGAATGGCAATGTTAAACGCCTTTGTGAGGACAGAGCAATTTCAATTGATGATTTGAGAAAAGAGCTTTTGTGTTATGACAGGGTGATTGCAGCAGGTGATGGTGCAGTGCTCTTTTGTGATAATATGGGGCTTGATAATGTTGTTTTGGCTGATGAGGAGAAACGCTGGCAGAATGGTGTCGGTGTTTCAAAAGCAGCTTTAAATAAAGAAAAAATTTCAGCAGCGGCATTAATGCCTGTTTATCTGAGAATGAGTCAGGCAGAGCGTGAGCTGAAATTGAAAAAAGGAGAATAACAAAATGATTGCTATCGGCAGTGACCACGCAGGCTTTCCGCTTAAGGAGGAAATCCGCAAATATTTAGAAGAAAACAGTATTGATTACATAGATGTCGGCTGTTATACACCTGAGCGTTTTGACTATGCAATTTCTGCACAAAAAGCTTGCGACAAGGTTGTGTCAGGTGAGTGTGACAAGGCTATTCTTTGCTGCGGAACAGGTGTAGGCATTTCAATGGCTGCAAATAAGGTTAAGGGTATTCGTGCATGCTGCTGCAGTGATTATTTCAGTGCAAAATATACTCGTGCTCATAATGATGCAAACGTGCTTTGCATGGGTGACAGGGTTATTGGTGCAGGCTTAGCTGTCGAGCTTGTTGAGGTTTTCCTCAATACAGAATTTGAGGGCGGACGTCATGCTGCAAGGGTTGACCAGATTATGGCAATTGAAAAGGGCGAAAAGCTCTATTAATATAATAATTTAATCGTAGGGGCGGATATTATCCGCCCGCTTTTTTTATAAATTTGAAATTTGCTATTGAAAAAATTTTCTTTATAATGTAATATATTATAAATAATAAATACAGTAAGTGATTTCTTTAAACGAAAAAAATTATTTGCTTTATCCTTCAGGAGTTAAGTATGGAAAAAATCACAGGTAAAAATAATGATTTAATAAAGAGCGTCAAAAAGCTACTTTCCTCCTCTAAGGAACGCAGAGTGAATAATTTCTTTGTGCTTGAGGGAGCAAGGCTGGTTTTTGATGCTCTTAATTCTTTGTGCAGTGTTAAATACTTTTTTGTGACTGAAGCTGCATATGATAAATACCGTGAGCAGTGTGACGAAATAATTAAGATTGCAGAAAAATCATATTTTATTTCAGATGAAATTTCTTCAAGGCTTAGTGAAACAGAAAGCTCACAGGGTGTTTTTGCGGTTTTTGAAATCAGCGAAAAGACTGTTGATTTTAAATCAGGCGGAAAATACATTGCTCTTGATAATGTTCAGGATCCCGGGAATCTCGGCACTATTCTCCGCACTGCCGAGGCACTCGGCATTGACGGAATAATCATCGGCGGCGGCTGTGATATTTATAATCCTAAGGTGCTTAGAGCGACTATGGGTGCTGTATTCAGGGTCAGTGTTATGCGCTGCGGTAATGCGGCAGATATTTTGTCTGACCTGAAAGAACAGGGCTTTAAAATATATGCAACATCACCAAGCAAAAGTGCAAAGTCAATTACAGCTGTTGATTTTTCACAGGGCGGTATCTGCGTTATAGGTAATGAGGCAAACGGAATATCCGACAGCGTTGCTGCTTTGGCTGATGATTTAATAACAATTAAAATGCTCGGACGTGCAGAAAGCCTTAATGCTTCTGTTGCAGCATCAATAACTATGTGGGAGATGCTGAGGAATGAGTGAGAATTTAAGATACTGGCTTTGGTTGCAGAAGGCACTCGGCGAGGGTGCATATATAAGCAGAATTGTTGATGAATTCGGTTCAGCTAAAAATCTTTATGATGCAAACATTCTTGAATGGAGAATGTCACCTAATTTAACTGCAAGGCAGATTGACAGGCTTGGTGAAACCGATATAAATTCAGTCGATGAAATAATTTATACCTGTGAGAGTAATAAATGGCAGATAATTGATTATGATGATAACAGATACCCTGAAAGGCTTAAGGAAATTATAAATCCGCCTGCGGTGCTTTATGTTGACGGTGATTTGCCTGATATTGATAATTTAGCTGTTATCGGTGTTGTTGGAACACGCAAGGCAAGTGATTATGCCATAAAGGTTACACATATTATGAGCAGGGGTGCTACTGATGCAGGCTTGCTGATAGTCAGCGGCGGTGCACTTGGTGTAGATACTGCTGCACATAAGGGTGCTCTTATGGCAGGCGGCAAAACAATTGCTGTTCTCGGCTGCGGTCTTGGTACAAGTTATCTGAATGAAAATAAATCACTGCGTGATACTATAAAGCATAATGGTGCACTGGTTACAGAATATCCGCCCTTTACACGTGCAAGCAGAACAACCTTTCCTATGCGAAATCGAATTATCAGCGGATTGTCTGTTGGTGTTCTTGTTGTTGAGGCTGGTGTAAAAAGCGGCAGCCTTATTACTGCAAACTTTGCACTTGAGCAAAACCGAGATGTTTTTGCAATACCTGCATCAGTGCTGTCGTTGGATTTTGCAGGAACAAATAAGCTTATTGACGATGGTGCAATGGTTGCAACAAAGCCGATACATCTTGCTGAGGCTTATGCAGAAAGGTTTGATTCTGTAAAGCCGGAAAAGGTAAAAAGTGTAGAGGAATATATGATTATATCAGCTGATAAGAGTGCCAATATTCCTGAGGTCAAAGAACCTGTGTTTGATGCTCCGTCAAAGGACAGAAATAAAAGAATGAAAAATGAAAGGGCTGCATCCAAGCTTACAGGCAGTGCAGATACTGTTTACAGGTGCTTGGATGAAAGCTTTGTTCATATTGATATAATAACTGAGAAAACAGGGCTTAATGTCAGTCAGGTTATGGCTGCTTTGACACAGCTTGAAATTATGGGATTGACGGAAAGCACCTCAGGTAAAAGATATAAGAAAATCTGAAAGGAAAAATATATGTCAAAATTAGTAATAGTTGAGTCGCCTGCAAAGGCAAAAAATATAAAAGGTTACCTTGGCAGGGGCTATGAGGTTGTTGCCTCAATGGGTCACGTAAGGGATTTGCCTGCGGCAAGACTGAGCGTTGATATAGCAAATGATTTTGAGCCGAAATATGCGGTAATCAAGGGTAAGGAAAGCTTTGTCAAGGACCTTAAGAAAAAGGCTGACAGTGCGGATTATGTTTACCTCGCAACTGACCCTGACCGTGAGGGTGAGGCTATATCATGGCATCTTGCAACTCTGCTTGATCTTGATATGAATGAAAAAAACAGAGTAACCTTTAATGAAATTACAAAGAATGGTGTTAAAAACGGAATGGCTCAGCCAAGAGCAATTGATATTGATTTTGTTAATGCTCAGCAGGCAAGACGTATTCTTGACAGGTTGATAGGCTATAAGCTGTCACCATTCATTTCACAAAAAATAAGACGTGGTCTTTCAGCAGGAAGAGTTCAGTCTGTTGCTTTAAGACTAATTGTTGACCGTGAGGAGGAAATCAGAGCCTTTAAGCCTGAGGAATACTGGTCAATTGATGCTAAGTTTACTAATCCTCCTGACAGAAAAACCTTTGCCGCCGCTATCAACAGCAAGGACGGCGAAAAGATAAAAATAGAAAATAAAGAGCAGAGCGACAAAATTCTTTCAGACCTTGATGGTGCAGATTATGTTGTTACCGCAGTTAAAAAGGGCAGCAGAAAGAAAAATCCTACACCTCCGTTTATTACCTCAACTCTGCAGCAGGAGGCTTCACGCCGTCTGTCTTTCCAGGCAAGAAGAACAATGAAGGCAGCTCAGGAGCTGTATGAAGGTGTTGATGTGGGTGAGCTTGGCACGGTCGGTCTGATTACCTATATGAGAACTGACTCTCTTCGTATTTCAGACGAAGCGAGAGAGGCAGGTAACCAGTATATCATTGATACCTATGGCGAAAAATACCTTCCTAAAAAGCCGAGATTTTTCAAATCAAAAAGTAATATTCAGGATGGTCATGAGGCTATACGTCCGTCTATGCCTAATATTACACCTGAGTCTGTTAAAGCTCATTTAACAAATGACCAGTTTAAAATTTATAAGCTTGTGTGGGAAAGATTTATTGCATCTCTTATGGAAGCCTGCCAGCAGGAAACTATGAAAATTGAGATTTCTGCAAATGGTTATATTTTTAACGCTACAGGCTATACAGTTAAGTTTGACGGCTTTACTGCTCTTTACGAGGAAAAGGGTGACGATGATAAGAATAACAGTGACGCTTCACCGCTTCCTGCAATGGCAGTGGGTGACGTGCTTAAGCTTAAGAGTATTCTCGGTAATCAGCACTTTACTCAGCCACCTGCAAGATATACAGAGGCATCACTTACAAAAGCGCTTGAAGAAAACGGAGTCGGCAGACCGTCTACCTATGTAACAATCACCTCAACAATTCTCAACAGAGAATATGTTAAGCGTGAGGGCAAGCAGTTTGTGCCTACCGAGCTTGGCGAGGCTGTAACTAACCTGCTTGAAGATAAAATGCCGAATATTGTTAATGTAAAATACACCTCTAAAATGGAGGGCGACTTAGATAAAATTGACAGCGGTGAAAAGGACTACAAGGAAATGATCAGGCTCTATTATGATGAGTTTGAGAAGCCTCTTGAAAAAGCCAAGGTCGATATGCAGGGCGTTAAGATTAAGCTTAAGGAAGAAGAAACCGATGTTGTCTGCGAAAAGTGCGGACGCAATATGATAGTTAAAGTCGGCAGATTTGGCAAATTTCTTGCTTGTCCCGGCTACCCTGACTGTAAAAATACAAAGCCCCTTGTTTATAAAACAAGTGCAAAGTGCCCTGAGTGCGGCGGTGATGTAATTGAAAAGAAAACAAAGAAGGGTACATCATTCTTCGGTTGTTCAAATTATCCCGAATGTAACTTTATGACATGGGATGCGCCGTCAGACGAGGTTTGCCCTAAGTGTGGAAAATCTCTTTTCAAGCGCAGGGGCAATGTACTGTATTGTCCTGATACTGAAGGCTGCGGTTTTACAAAGCCTGTTCCAAGAAAAAAGAAAAGTGAAGAATAATATATGAAATTTAAAGTTATCGGTGCAGGGCTTGCAGGTGTTGAGGCTGCCTGGCAGATTGCAAATGCAGG
>DBFOUY010000065.1:0-10620 GCA_048365975.1 Eubacterium sp. | reverse complement strand
TCCCCCATATTATGACAAAAACGCCCAAAGAAATTAACTTTGGGCGTTTGGTGTTATTCTGTTATTCTGCTTTAATTCTGTAAACCTTAACGCTGTGTTTCGGAAGAGTTGCGGTGATTACCGAATCGGTTGTGCGTTCATCACTCCACAGGTTATGCACCTCATAACTGCCTGATTTTTTAAATTCAAGGTATTCATCATCTGCAAGCTTGTCAAGGTCATATTTGATGCTTTTTGTGCTGCCTGCTTTATTGAACAGACAAAGTGCAACATCGCCGTTTGCAAGGGGTCTTGCAAGAATATCCATACCGGATATGGTGCCAAGCTTTTTAGCAGCTTTGCCGAGAGTGTCCTGGTCAATTGCAATAAGATGCTTGTTAGTAACAATTTTTAAGGTTGAATTGCCCTCAACAGCCTGATTGCTGCCGTCTACAAATTTGCGTATATCATTTCCGAGCATAAGAGGGGATGCCATCATACACCAGAGTGAAAAGTGTGCTCTGTTTTCATCCTCAGTGAGTTTTCCGTTGCCTACCTCAAGCATATCAGGGTCGTTCCAGTGACCTGCACTTGTTGCCGCATAATGTTTGATTGAAAATTTATAGATTGCCATTATACTGGTCCAGTTAGCAATAATATCGTGAGTGGTACGCCACATATTGCCTGCCTTGCTGCCCCAGTCCCAAGGGCACGCCGTACCCCATTCACAGATTGAGTAAACAATCGGTTTTTCAGGGGTTTTTGTATATTCAGCCCATAGCCTGGTTGCATTCTTTAAGGCATAGCCCATTCGCTTATACTGAATGTATGATGAATCGGCAATAGTTACAACAGGGTTTTGCAGAGTGATTTTGTTTGTACCACCGATTATGCTGACAAGAAATTGAACGCGTCCTGTATCACTGAAGCCTTTTCCTGACGGGAAGAACACTTCGTGTATTTTCCCATTAACATTTACCTGAACATAGCTTTCGTGCCTTGAAAAGGTTTTAGCAAAAACAATTGTCATTGCATATTCCCCCTGAGGCAGACTGTTGAATTCAAAGCTTGCAGAGCCTGCACCATGGTTAATGAAGCCGATTGCCTTGCCGCTCTTCAGTGAGCTGAGATTAATAATTCGAGCTCTTCCGGTAAACTGTGCATCCTCCGGATTTAAAACAAGCATTGTATTGTATTGTTCTTCATCATCAATTCTGTTCAGTTCGATTTTTTCAATAGCAGGGCAGTCGCCGCTTATTGGCTTGCTGTGGCAAAAATCATATTTAAAGAACTCACAGCCCCAGGAAGCAAGTGTTTTTGCATCCAGCTCCTCTTTTCCGAGTGATGCGGGCAAATCTTCACAGGTGAGAGAACCGTTTGAAGTGTATAGGCCGACCTTAAGACCTAAATCATTTATGTCTTTAATAAGCTGAGGTATACCTTTGCTGAAGGTTCCAAGATCACCCTGAAGCTTTCCGTCGCTGTCGCGCATTGAGCTTTGCCAACAGTCATCAAGGTTAACAAATTTATAGCCTGCATCCGCAAGTCCGCTGTCTACCATAGCCTGAGCGGTTTCCATAATTAAATCCTGATCTATATGATTTCTGAAGGTATTCCAGCTTGACCATCCCATAGGCGGTGTTTGTGCAACGCCGTTGTCATAGTCAGGCTCTTCACTGATATCAATTGTAATTTTTCTGGGCATGGTAAATCTCTTTATCACACAAAGAGGGCACTTTCCGTTTGCCTTCATTGTAAAGAACCATGAAACAAAGAGTACTATAAGTATTGCAATTATTGCAATAAAAACTATTAAGAATGCCATATTAATCCAATCTCCTCAAAATATTTCAGCTCCTCATAAGCCAGAGCCGATGAATTTTCATCAATCTTTTCAACAGTTTCTTTTAAGAACTGTTTTTTATTTTTTACGTTATAATAAAATCTGTAAATCCAGGCGTATGGAGTAAGCCAGGGTCTGCCCTCAATAAATCTTATATAGGGGATATTTTTTAATCTGCCGTACGACGGAAAGGCAAGGCGAAGCTTTGTTCTGAATGAAGAATAATTTTTTCCATTTTCCAAATCTTTCCGAACAACAATGGCTGCTTTGTTTTCCTGCAAGTCGCCGAAGGCTCCGCATTTTATCAGGTAATTCTCTGTTTTTTCAGTGCTGTTGCCGTAATTTTTGCCAACTGAAAACCAGTTGAAGCATACTGTTAAAATTTCTTTTGCAAAGGTATCAAGCTTAATTTCTTTCAATATTGAAAGAACATTATCAAGATTAATATTTCTTTCTTTAAGCATAACAGCCAAATCAAGAATCAGTTTTAGCCCTGCACCATAGAATTTAAAATGGTGTGCAATGTGTGCAATCAGGTAGGCAAAATGATAATCGTCATTAAGCTCTCCTTTAAAGCCGTCAAAGACGGAATTATCAAAGGCGTCACTGAATGCATTATCACCAAATTCACTGATTATTTTTGTGTGCACCTCTAAAATAATATTATTTCTTTTAAACTCACGGACTGCTCCGTTTGGTGCGTAACAGTCAAAGCCGATGCTTTCAAGAACAGATTTTGCCCTGTCACGGTCTTTTTCGTTGACAAGAAGGTCTATATCGCCCATAGAACGGCTTTCAGGCACAGGGTATAAGTTTCTCAGCACAGAGCCTTTAAACAGGATATAGGCAATCTCAGCCGATGTAAGGCAGGCTTCTATATCCTTCAGTGCAGCCGTCTGACACTCGTAAATGTATACAAGGTCAAAAAACTTATCCATAAAAAGCTGTCTTACACCATTCGGAATTGACAGCTCTTTATTTTTACTGAAAACACAGTGGCAGATTCCTATTAAATTGTGAGCCTTTGCCAGCTTATAAAAGCCCCTCCAGTCAACGTCGTTGATTTCAGGAGCCGTATTATCAAGGTAGCATCTGCAAAGGTTAAGCAAAAATTTTTCTTCTTTATTCATTATCCGAAAACGGCACTGCCTATAAGCAGGCTTAATACAGATATAATCAGCCCTGCAATAAATACACCTATGCTGATTACACCAAAGCTTTTTTTCTTGTCAAGCTGAAGCAGTGATGCAAGCAGTGCACCTGTCCAGCCGCCTGTACCCGGCAGAGGGATTGCAACGAAAAGCAAAAGTCCCCAAATACCGTACTTATCTATTTTATCACGCTTTTTAAGAGTCTTTTCTTCCAGCCAGAAAATTATTTTATTAATTCCGGGCACTTTTTTTAATACCTTGAATATCCAGTTGATTAATAAAAGTATGAATGGTATAGGAAGAATATTACCTAAAAAGCTGATTGCAAAGCCTGCGAACGGATTCATATCAAGCAGTACAATTGCTGTGAACATTCCGAGTCTGCACTCCAAAACAGGGCACAGTGAAATAATGAACACAACAAGCCAGTCGGGGATACCATGGGCAGTTAAAAATTCCTGAATTGTTTGACAAAGTTCTTGCATATAGCACTCTCCTTAAAAAATGATGAAATGATTATCGCATAAAAATTTATATGCTTTTTCCAGTATATCTCTGTCATTTTTAAACTTCAAATAAGGCATAGCCTGATCGTAAGTAAGCCAAACGTAATCTTCAATCTCCTCCTGCTGAATGGTTGTGGTTAAATCATCGGTTGTTCCCACAAATATAGATACGTTCTTTTCAATTCTGTTTTTAATTTTGTATTTTGAAATGCATTCAAAATCCTTGTGAAGCTTAACGTTAATACCTGTTTCCTCAAGTACCTCACGTTTTGCAGCATCAATTTTATTTTCGCCCTTTTCTATATGACCTTTAGGAAAGCCCCAGTTTGCTGAGCGTTTGTTTTTAATAAGCAAAAATCGGGTTTCATCATTTATTTCACGATAAACGACAGCACCGCTGCTGCTTTCATAAAGACATACCAGATTATGATTAGGGAAGTCTTTTTCAATATCAAGATATTTCATAATATCAAGATTAATATATCGAGTGCTTTTAGGAGCTAAAATCCAGATTTTTTTCTCTGCTTTAACCTTTGGCTCCAGTAAAGCGATAACTCTACCGTCAAAATTTCTTACAGGATGATCAATTCCTACTATAAAGGCGTATTCCTTTTTAGGCATACCGAGTATCATTGAGTAATTAAGAGGGTAGGTTTTACCGGACTTATCCTTCTGACCTATAGGTTTAACAACCCTGGATCTTACACATTGTCCAAGCATTATATCACCACCAACAAAAACATATATAGATTTATTATATAAAATTTTTGATGATATTACAAGTATAATATGTATAATATTTTATTACATATTATATTTTTATGAAATGTATTTATATAATACAAAAAAACCACAACAGCTTTCGCCGTTGTGGTTTTTGTATTGTGATATGTTAATTAAGCTTACTTAATTATTAGCTGCCAAGAGTCTGGAGCAGGTCAACAAGTGAAGCGATAACTGTATCGGTATCATCCTGAAGCATACCAAGTACCTGGTCAACGACGCTTGAAACAGTATCGTTGCCATCACCAAGCAGACCGCCAATTAAGCCGCTGATCTGGTTGTAGTTGTCACCACTGTTGATTGTGTTAATTAAGTATCTGAGTACAGCAATAAGTACTTCTGATGAATCACCCTGAACAAATACTCTTGAGCCGTAGGTTGCAGCCTGTGAAGCACTTACTACAGTAGTACCGTGGCTTGCGAGCTGTAACCAGTCAACGTCATTGAGTTTGATTCCGAGAGGTGTACCTTTAATCTTAATCAAACCAAGAACATTGTTGATTAACGGGATGAGCTTATCGCCTGAAAGAACCGGTGATAATGTCTTGTTAAGGTCGTAAACATCAATTGTAAAGTTCTTAATGCCAACCTTGCCGAGCAGGCTGTTGAGGTCAACGTCAAGTGCCTCAAACAGAGTGTCAAGAAGGTCATTCAGGTCAACGATAGGTCTGATTGCATCTGCAAGAGCCGAGATCGGAGTGAGCATATTGTCAATCATCTGGCTTAAACCATTGTTGCCGATGAACAGTGCAAGGTTTGGAATAATAGCTGTTATTGTCTGGAGAGGAGCATTGAGAACGTCCTCAACGATATCCCAGATAGGATTGATGATGTCAAGAAGAATTGCATCATATTCCTTGTTGATATCCTGTCTGTACTGATACTGTGTCTTAATATTGTAGCAGCTGAATGCCTCAAGAAGAGGAACGATTGATGATGAATAACCGTTTGAGCCTGGGATATGAACTAAATCGAATAAGCCAAGCTGTGCGTCATTCAGAAGTACATCAAGCACACCGTAAAGCGGACGAAGTACAGCAACAAGTGCGTGGAAGAAGCTGTCTCTGTCTGTAACGCCCCACTTGAGTGAGTCTGCGTTAACATTCTTCCATGAGCCTGCATTAGCGATTACTGCTGCAGGACCCTCAAAGGTCTTACCGTAGCTCTTATCTGTAAGGAGCTTAGCAACATTTGCTGTTGTGAAGTCGATATCAGTCTGAGCAAGGAGAGCTGTAAGACTAAGGTTATCGTTAATCTTAACACCCTCGATTGCACCGTAAAGACCTGTTGCAAGCTTGCTTACAAGGCTGTCTGTAAACAGGTTCTTTGTTACAAGCTCATTGAGGTTAAGGAAACCGCTAATCATACCGTCAAGCATTGGAGGAAGGTTCTTTAAGAAGTCAACTTCCATGCCTTCAGGATAAGAGAATGAATACTGTCCTGTCTTATACTTTGTATAATCCCAGAAAGCGTTTGTCGGCTCACCTGAAATGAAGTAGAAGAGAGCCATTATAATCTGATCATCAGATGCTGTGCTCAATGTGTTGAGAACACTTGAGATTACTGCTGTAAGAACATCGCTATCCTTAATCTTATCAATTCCGAGAAGGAGTGTCTTAAGAGCAGGAATGTTAGTTGTTAATGTCTTAGCAATATATCTGAGAACTGTGATTAATACTTTACCCTGGTCAACATTGCCAACCATTTTTCCGGTTAAGTATTTGCCGTTTGCATCTGTTGCAGCGCTTGAGTAAGTCATCTTATCACCAAGGCTGATTAATGCATTCCAGTTGATATCATAAAGCTTAAGGCTTCTGACTGTAGGGTTGTCGTTGTTTGCAAGAACTATTCTTACAATAGGTATAATCAAATCTTCTAAATTCAATTTAGAAAGGTCTGTGAGGTCAAGATCAATCTTAGTCTTAACACCAAGCAATGTGCTTACAAGTGTGTTGAGATCTGTACCTAAAATGTTATTAATGATGCCATCAATGTCAATAGTATTTGCCACGCTTGCAATTAATCCGGTAATCGGAGCAAGGAGATTATTGACTAACTGTGATAAGCCGTGGGCATCAAGATACATTGCAAGATTTGGAAGAAGCTCTGTTAATGTATCAAATGGTTTATCAACAAGCTTGTTGATAAGTGAGCTGTTTGTGTCGCCTGCAATCGGATTCAGAATATCTAACAGCAGGTTATCCTTAGCAGCATTGATGTCATTCTTATACTGGTTATAAGTCTTGACATTTGAAAGTTTGAACGCCTCCATAAGAGGAATGATTGCACTGTTGTAGCCGTTTGTACCCTCAATCTTGAGGTCCTTAAGCTCTTTAAGTGATCTTAAGTCAAGCTTAATAGTAGAAGTTGTGCTTCTTGCACGCTTGCCGTCTCTGATGTTCAGAGTAAGCACACCATTCTTTAATTCACCGGTAAGCTTGATTGACATTGAGTCATTAAGCTCAATCTCTTTGTTGATATTAAGTGAAAGAGTATTTAATAATTCACTTACAACATTATTAAGTTCAAGTGTTCCTTCACCAAGGAATACCTCAAGAACGCTGTTAAGCGGACGAAGTACAGCGACAAGAGCGTTTACAAAGCCCTGCTGAGCCTTTGCTGAGCCATCTGTGAAGCCCCAGTTAACGTTCTTAACATTCTTCCAGCTTGACTGAGCAGCAATTGCATTAGCAGCTGAAGAGTATGTTGCACCGTAGCTTGTGTCAGTGAGAAGTTTAGCAACATCTTTAGTTGATGTTACGATACCAAGTGAAGTGAGAACAGTTTTAATTGTCGGGTCAAGACCGTCAAGTGCACCGTAAAGTGTAACTGCAAGCTTGGTAATTAATTCGTTTTTGAATAAGTTAGCACTGAGAATACCCTTAAGGTCGTCAGCACCGAGGTTTACACCGAATGAACCGAGGAGAGGGAAGATGTTCTTAACGATATTATCAAGAGTATCAACACCCTGGTCAGCCATTGTCTTTGTCATACCGAGTGGGTATTTGAAGTTTTCAGCCATCTCCTGAAGATACTGAGCAAATGTCCAGTAAACAAGAGTTGGGCTGTCTGTTATTTCAAGTATCTGATCTAACAGTTTAATGATTGATTTAGCATCAAGATCACCTGCTTTAATAAGCTCAATGATCATTATCAATGTGTCTTTGTTTTCATTATCAGATATTTTAATGAGGTTTTCAATAGCATCTAATGTGCCGCTGTCAAGAAGAACCTCAAGAACATACTCAAGGATGTAAACCAAAGCAGCCTCAGGTGATGAAGAGTAAAGCTTTGACCAGCTGATTTGCTTTAATGTAATGCCCTTATCTTTGAGTGCTGTATTGATGAGAGGAATAATGTTGTCGCTTGTAAGCTCACAGCCAATGATTCCTTCATATGTCTTAACATTTGCCAATGTATCAGCAATGTTAGCTACAGTAATAAGAGTTGAATTAAGTGTAGGTGAAGTTCCGTTAGGAAGCTGTTTTGTCTTAAGACCGAAAATCTTTCCTAAGCCTCTGATTTCCTTTGAAACCGGAGCGACTACACCCTTAAGCAATGAGCCGATTGTACCGCACTCAGTATTTTTGTCATCAATGAATCCTGCAATACCCTGAATTGACTGAATCAACGTGGTTACAGGAGCTTTAAGGAATTTGTTGAGAAGCTCTGAAATCGGAGTAAGAACAGCAATTAATGTCTTGTCATAATAGCCGGTTAATTCTTTATCCTTCTTCAGTGCATCAATTGTTTCCATCTTGATATCATTCTTTGTAAGGAACATACCAAGAAGCGGTGTAAGCACTGTCTGATACCATCCTGTTTCAACAAGAAGTACACCGAGGACTGAAGTTACGAGTCTGAGTGAAGCAGAAAGTCCGTCGTAGAATGCTTCCTTTCTTTCTTCGGCATTACCCTTAATACCCCAGTTAATGCTTAAATTCTTATAGTCGTTACGTGAAGAAGCCTTAGCAATCTTAACCCATGAATCATATTTGGTAAGCTTCTTCTGAGCATCCTTGTAATCATCAAGTCTTACGCCTACAGCATCCGGTGAAATAATACCGTCAATAGCTTCAACAAGCAGGTTATATTTCAGTGAGCTGTTATTATCATAAGTATCATAATATTTTACAAGAAGATTGTCAGCAATTTTTTCAATTAATGCATAAGTTTCAACAACAAGTCCGGTAAGTGCATTGTTTGTATATACTTTCTTAGGATCAGCGTTACCGTATTTAGCAGTAAGGTTTTCACTTTCACCTGTGATAAAGTACAGATACTGGTTAACAAGAAGAACTATATCTGTTGTAAGTTCCTTGTCTTTGCCAAGGTTAATATCTGAACCTAAGAATCTGTCTAACAGTGATACAACACCAGCGATTAAATTCTCGGTTGAATCTAATGAGAATCCGTTCAGGCTGCTATCAGAAAGGAGAGAAGAAAGCATTTTGTCAAGATTTCCGATTAGATCTTTTGTGTTGCTTAAATCGCTGCTTGAGTAGTTAGCAGATGTGGCTTTTGCAGCAGGAGCTGCTTTTATGTCTTTAATTAACGGGAATGAAGGTTCTTCAGATTCGTTTTTATCATCAGCGGCTGCTGATGCAACAAAACCATTAACACTCTGTGTAGCAGGTTCATTGAAATGAGCAATTAAGTTCTGAATTACTTCAGCAAGTCTTGATACATTAGTAAGTAAGAAATATGCATTGTCCTTTGACAGACCTGTCATTTTATTGTTAGGGTCAGTATTTTCATCTGTAAATGTGAATGAATATTTATCATCACGTGTGAGCTGGAATACACTGTTTGCGATATCAGTGATGATGCTTTCCTCACCAAAACCGCCGAGTGATTTCAGAAGACCGATAACGATTGTAAGGTTGCCTGAGATTTTGTTGTCAGTTGAAATAACATTGTCAACCAGATCAACGATTGAGTTCATCCAGTTCTCAACAAGAAGCTCTGCGAAGCAGTCGAGAATATCTACTGAATCAGGATTAGCTGCATATGACTTGAATCTTTCAGCAAGTGAGTTAACAGTAGATGTATAAGTTTTGCCTTCAGCAGTGATTTCTTTAGTAGAAATTCTTCCGTCATAGCAATAAACCCATTCATCCTCAGAAATACCATACTTTTCAGCAGCAAGGTTTTCCATGATGTCAAATAACTGAGGAATTGCTACAAAAATGTTATTTAAACCTGAGAAAGCAATTCTGCCGTCATTATGATATCTTGTTGCATTTCTAAGCTCAGGAGTTTCAACAAACTCATGAACAGCTGCACCGAACAGAGTAGCAATTTCATCAACGATTTCACCAAGAATATCGCCGCCTGTTCCGTTGCCGATTGCGTTACCGATAACAGACTTTAAGTCGTCAACGCAGGCACCGCCGAGCATCTTATCTACAAGGTAAATATTTGTAAGCTTAGGAACGCTTGCTTCATATGTTACAAAGCTTGTAAATACAGCATCTTCATTAGCTTCAAACAGCTTATCGCTGTCGCTGTATGTATTACCATTATATAAATAGCCGTTTTCAACTTTTTCAACAATCTTGCCGTTAGCGTCTTTAATTGTGTAATTGTCAAAGTCAGCACTGCTGAAGTTGTCTTTAGTATACTCAACAGGTTCGCAGAGTATGCCGTTTTCATCGCTGACAACCTCGCCGTTTTCATCCATTACAACATTGCGAAGCTCTACTGTATTTCCATCATAGTAAGAAATTCCTTCAACATTCTTGGACTGCTGATCCTTCTTTGTAGCAAGAAGCCAATCCATAAGCTGAGGAAGGAGGGTGTTGAGATCCCAACCAACCTGTGCAATACCGATATGTGAACCATTCTCCTGTGACATATTACGCAGGAAGAAAGCACCGCCGGTGAAAGCACCGATAATTTCCATATCAAGGATACCGTAGATTGTATTATAACCCTGATCACCATCCTGATTGAATACAAGAGGAAGAATCATCTCTTCAATGAATACGGTTAACAGAGGTAAAAGTCCTACGAGAGTATTGATAGGATCATTGCAAAGCTTTGCCCAGATACCATCAATTACTGAAACAATGTCAACATCTGAATCAACAAGACCTGAAATCAAGCCTGAGATTATACCGCCAACCTGTGTAGAAGGATCTAAAACTCCCATAACAGTCTTATTGAGTGTGTAGTTAACAATTTCAGTACCCATATCGTTAACTAAACAATAATCACCATTAAGGATTTCCTTCTGCTCTTCTGTGAGCTCAACCTTTGGAGATTCCTTTTCAGGAGCGTGAGAATCAATAAATTTCTTGTAATCAATTCTTATATTAAGGTTTTTCTCTCTGTCGTTAACAAATGATGTTTATAC
>DBFOUY010000064.1:0-3543 GCA_048365975.1 Eubacterium sp. | reverse complement strand
CCTTTTTGATTTTGTCAGACCTGCATACATAGCCGATTCTTTTCCGAAATTTCTGCTGAAAGATATTATCTGAATATTATTGTTTTGTTTATTTTTTTCAAATATCTTCTTTAAGCAATCATAGGTTTTATCCTTACTGCCATCATCTATAAAGACAAATTCGTAATCTTCAACTTTTCCTGCAAAAGCCTTATTTACCTCGTCAAAAAACAATTCAACATTATCTTCTTCATTGTAGCAAGGAACAACCAAGCTCAAAGCTAAACTATTATCATTCATTTTAAGCACCTGCCTGTTCTGTTAACAAATAAAGCTTTCCGAACTCTAAATCTTCAATATATTGATAATCATTAAACTTGTCCGTATTTTCAAATAATACTGAAAAAATTTCATCAGGCTCATATCCATTTGCCCAGTATTTGTCTGTTGCTAAATAAACAGCAATACCCTTTGAACAATCTACGCCTGACAAAATGCTGTCAATGTCCTGTACACCGTCATCCGTTGTTAAATATATTTTTTCAAAATTATTAAATCTTACTACATTCGCAGTAGGTATCATCTGGTGAGCTTTTCCGTCTTCCTTGGATTTGGCATTTATTACTATGCAGTTTTTAGCATTTGCATTAAGTAATGTTTCAACCTCCGTTTTCTCCGCTGTATACATATATCGGCAGCTTGGATTTACGGCATAAAATCCTGCATTAAGCAGCACAATTAAGCTTAAAACAATCAAAGAAAATTTTTTATTATCAAAATTCTCAATAACTTTATAAATGAATGAAACAAACAATACCGCTAAAACAGGATACAGATTATAAATATATCTTTCCGAAGCGTAACCTCCTGCAACATGAAGAGAAACTGCTATGGTAACCATCGTTATAACAATCAAGGAAATTACTGTTTTAAAGTCATTGTCCAATACGATTTTTTTGTGTTTAATTTTAGCTCTAATCAGCATTACAACCACTAATAAAACAGCAAGCACACAGATTACCGCAAATATATATTTATTATTAAAAAGTGATTTTGCAAGCCATGAAATAAAGTCAATGATTTTCTTTGGAAGAGTTGAGAAATTGAATATGGAACGAGATACCTCGTTGCCGACATTATTTGTGCTTGAGCCTGTTGCCTGTTCAATTGCACACGGATATATTACCAGCAACAGCACTACAGATAAGGCTACAGTTGAGCCAAACAGCAGTCCTTCCTTGAAATTCTTTTTTAAGAATTTGTATAAACAGTAGGATAGCGTTACAAAGAAGGCAAACAAAATGAAATAATAGTGTGTAAACACACCTAACAAAGAAAATGTAAAAAGGAAAAAACAGCGCTTTAAATTAAAGCCATTTTTCAGACTCCTTACAGTCATATATAAAAAGCCTACCGAGCACACTGCCAGCAGCATATACATTCTTATAAACAAAACAGTATTTATACATGCTAAAGAAATACCCCATAATATTACAGGCAATACCGCTGCCGTTTTATTACTTATAAATTCTTTTGACAAAAGGTATATTAAAATATCAGCAATCAGCATTAAAAACGTATTTAATGCTATTCCGAACCAGATTGTGTATTGATCCGTGAATACTGAACACACTGTATGCAGCAAAGCATAAAACAGCGGAGGATGACAATCGAAAGAATTGTTGTAGTAAACCTTATCATATGAAAACCCTTCACCTTTCTGAACGGTAATCGTTTCCATTAAAGAATTTCCGTCAATCCATTGATTCCAGTAAGAATCTATTGTGCTGATTTTGCTTCCGTCATAACTGTTTGCCAATAAATACGAATACATTTCATCAATATGAGTACCTTTAATTTCAGCTCTTTGTACTCCGAAATATGACACCAGACCAATTTGACAAATCATAATAAGCACCAATATTATAATCGGTAACTTAGCCTTGAATTTTTTCATAAGAATTCCTTTTCATCATATATAAACACATCCAGAATAACAAATTTATTCTGGATGATTATAGGTGCAAAACCTTTGATTTACTGATTTTTATCCCAACGGCTTCATCGTCGGGAACAATAAAACATCACGGATTGAATAGCTGTTTGTAAGCAGCATAACAAGTCTGTCGATACCTATGCCAAGACCGCCTGTAGGAGGCATACCATATTCGAGAGCAGTAACAAAATCGTGGTCAATCATATTAGCCTCGTCGTCACCTGCCTCACGCAGCTTCATCTGTGCCTCAAAGCGTGACATCTGGTCAATAGGGTCATTAAGCTCTGAATAAGCATTGCCGTATTCACCGCCGAGAATGAACAGCTCAAAACGCTCTGTAAGAACAGGGCAGTCCGGCTTTCTCTTGGTGAGCGGAGAAATTTCAACAGGATAATCCATAATAAATGTCGGCTGAATGAGATTCGCCTCAACAAATTCCTCAAAGAAGGAATTGAGTATGTCACCCCATGTTGCCTTGCCGTTTTCAATTTCAATACCCTTTTCCTTTGCGATTTCAATTGCCTTTTCATCATCGCTCATAAAATCAGCAAAGTTAACACCGCTGAACTTTTCAACAGCCTCAACCATTGTCATTCTTGCAAACGGAGTTTCAAGGTCAATTTCAGTACCATTGAAAACAATGTGCAGACTGTCGCACACCTCGCTTGCAGCATTGCGGATAATATTCTCTGCAATATCCATCATACCATGATAATCGGTAAATGCCTGATAAAGCTCAATGCAGGTAAATTCAGGATTATGTCTTACGTCCATACCCTCATTTCTGAAGTTACGTCCGATTTCATAAACACGCTCCATACCGCCGACAATAAGCCTTTTAAGATAAAGCTCTGTTGCGATACGAAGGTACATATCCATATCAAGAGTATTATGGTGAGTAATAAATGGTCTCGCAGCAGCACCGCCTGCTATAACATTAAGCATCGGTGTTTCAACCTCAATAAAGCCGAGATTATCGAGATAAGACCTAATTGATGAAATAATTTTTGAACGCTTGATAAATGTATCCTTAACATCAGGATTCATAATCATATCAAGATAACGCTTTCTGTAACGTGTATCAGTATCTGTCAAGCCGTGGAATTTTTCAGGCAGCGGAAGGAGTGATTTTGAAATAAGTCTGATTTCCTGTGCGTGAACAGAAATCTCACCTGTTCTTGTTTTGAACACAAAGCCTTTGACCTCAACAATATCACCGAGATCCCAGCTTTTGAACTCTTTGAACTTGTCCTCACCTATATCATTCATACGAACATAAGCCTGGATTCTGCCGTTTCTGTCCTGAACATCAATGAAATTAGCCTTGCCCATATCTCTCCAGGTCATAATACGACCTGCGATTATAACTTCCTTTTCCTCAAGCTCATCAAAATTTGCTTTGATTTCGTCACTGTGATGAGTTTGCTCTGCAAGAGTAATTTCAAACGGGTCATTGCCTGCTGCCTGCATAGCCTTAAGCTTGTCAATTCTGATTTGCTTCTGCTCATTTTCACTTAGGACAACCTCTGCCATAGCCATAGGCGCAGAAGCAAATCAGAATTGACAAG